>JBAXDH010000093.1:0-14551 GCA_037141055.1 bacterium
GTAGCCCGTAGGGGAATCGAACCCCTATTACCAGGATGAAAACCTGGCGTCCTAACCGTTAGACGAACGGGCCAATATTTCAATTGGGAGTGCAAAAGTACAACATTACTTTTTTATCTGCAAGAAAAAAAAGAAAGGCACATAAATTGGTTATTAATTTTAATCCCGGACTGCCCGATTCTCAATTATAATTTGTAATTTTGCGACTTGTTAGCGAATTCACAATACCGGAATTAAGTTATTAAAAATCAATATATTATGAGCAAAACAAAGAAATTCTTATCCTGCGACGGAAACCAGGCCGCATCACACATGGCCTACATGTTCAGCGAGGTTGCCGCCATTTACCCGATCACCCCGTCGTCCAATATGGCGGAAAATGTTGATGAATGGGCTGCCCACGGACGCAAAAATCTGTTCGGCGAAGAGGTCAAAGTAGTTGAAATGCAGTCGGAAGCCGGCGCAGCAGGTACGTTGCACGGATCGTTGCAGGCAGGTGCCCTTACCACCACCTTCACGGCCTCACAGGGTTTGCTGTTAATGATCCCGAACATGTACAAACTTGCGGGTGAACTGCTTCCCGCCGTTTTCCACGTCAGCGCACGCACTGTTGCGGCTCATGCCCTGTCTATATTTGGTGACCACAGCGACGTTTATGCAACCCGTCAAACCGGGTTTGCCATGCTTGCCTCAGGTTCTGTTCAGGAAGTGATGGACCTTGCAGGAATTGCCCACCTTACCGCAATCAAAACGCGCATACCGTTCCTTCATTTTTTCGATGGATTCCGCACCTCCCATGAAATCCAGAAGGTGGAAATGTTCGAGAATGAAGACATGATGAAGCTCCTCGACATGGATGCCCTGCAGGCATTCCGCGATCGTGCGCTCAACCCTGAGCACCCGGTTACCCGCGGCACCGCCCAAAACCCCGATATCTTTTTCCAGGCCAAAGAGGCGATCAACAAGTTTTATGAGCCGATCCCCGATGTTGTGGATGCCTACATGCAGGAAATTACAAAAATGACCGGACGCGTTTATCATCCGTTCATGTACTACGGACATCCTGAAGCCGAAAATATTGTCGTTGCAATGGGTTCCATTACAGACACGACAAAAGAGGTTATCGATTACCTGACAGAAAAAGGGGAGAAGGTTGGCCTTATTTCGGTTCACCTGTACCGCCCGTTTTCTGAAAAGTATTTCTTCAATGTGCTCCCCAAAAGCGTTAAACGCATCTGCGTGCTAGACCGCACCAAGGAACCCGGAGCAAACGGCGACCCCCTGTACCTTGATATCCGGGATATGTTCTACGACAGGGAAAACCGTCCGATGATCATTGCCGGTCGTTATGGTCTCAGTTCAAAGGATACCACCCCTTCGCAGATAATCACGGTCTACGATAATTTAAAGGCGAAAGAGCCGAAAAATCATTTCACGGTCGGAATCGTGGATGATGTCACATTCCACTCCCTGCCGCTGATTCCTGAAATGGATATTGCACCGAAAGGAACGTATTCTGCCAAATTTTATGGAATTGGTTCCGACGGTACTGTTGGCGCTAACAAAAACTCCATCAAAATCATTGGCGACAGCACTGATAAATATGCTCAGGCATATTTTGCATATGACTCAAAAAAATCAGGTGGTATAACCGTGTCGCATCTCCGTTTCGGCGACAGTCCGATCCGCTCGCCGTACCTGGTAATCACTCCCGATTTCGTGGCGTGCCATGTGCCGGCCTACCTGGAGAAATATGACATGCTCAAGGGGTTGAAAGACGGAGGGACATTCCTTCTGAATTCCATGTGGGATGCCGAAGAGACCAAACGCCGCCTGCCTGATCATATGAAAAAATATCTGGCTGATCATAAAATAAAGGTATATATTATTGATGCCACCAAGATAGCCGAAGAGATCGGACTTGGAAACCGCACCAATTCCATCATGCAGAGTGCCTTCTTTAAGGTTTCGAATGTGATTCCCTTCGAGCAGACTGTAGCTGATATGAAGAAAGCCATTTATAAAACATATGGCCGCAAGGGTGAGGAAATTGTAAAAATGAATAATGCAGCCATTGATCGCGGCGGAGAACTGACGGTAATCGAAGTGCCGGCTGAATGGTCGAAAATTGTCATTAAACCGGCAAACACCGACAGCAAGGATGCCTTTGTCCGCCAGATTTTTGACCCGGTAAGTTCAATGAATGGGGATGACATCCCTGTAAGTGCTTTTGTGGGCCGTGAAGACGGTACATTCCCCAATGGTACCACCCAACTCGAAAAACGCGGTATTGCGGTGAACGTGCCTGAATGGATCGCAGGAAACTGCATCCAGTGCAACCAGTGCGCATACGTTTGCCCCCACGCAGCTATTCGCCCGTTCCTGCTGAATGAAGCTGAAAAACAAAATGCACCGGCAGGAATGCCAACACTCAAAGCCATCGGGAAAGAACTCGCCGGCATGGAGTTTCGCATCCAGGTTTCACCGCTCGACTGCACGGGGTGCGGTAATTGCGTTGATGTCTGCCCTGCCAAAACCAAAGCGCTTGAATTCCAGACGTTGGAAAGCCAGATGCCGGAAACCAAAAACTGGGACTACAACATCAGCAAGGTTACCTATAAAACCGATGTGATTGACCGTTTTAAAACATTCAAGAACAGCCAGTTTGCCCAACCCTTGTTTGAGTTTTCGGGAGCCTGCTCAGGTTGCGGTGAAACCCCTTACATTAAACTTCTTACGCAGCTTTATGGCGAGCGGATGATGATCTCCAATGCAACAGGCTGCTCTTCCATTTATGGCGGAACCGCACCGTTCACTCCATACCGACTGAATGTGGATGGCCAGGGTCCGGCATGGGCTAACTCGCTTTTTGAAGACAACGCCGAATACGGCTACGGGATGGCAGTGGCCATCACCCAGCTCCGCAAACGGATGGCCGACAGGATGCGCGGTGCAATAAAGGCAAACATGATGGGTGCGGCCACCCTCGAGGCAATGAAAGCCTGGATCAACGGCATGTACAACGCGGAGGCTTCAAAAACCGCATCCGCGGAATTAATTCCGATGCTGACCAAAGAAAACAACGCCCTGGCAAAAGAGCTTCTTAACCTTCGCCAATACCTGGTGAAGAAATCGATCTGGATCATCGGCGGCGATGGTTGGGCTTATGATATCGGTTACGGCGGTCTTGACCACGTAATTGCATCCGGCGAGGATATCAACATTCTCGTACTCGATACTGAAGTTTATTCAAACACCGGCGGACAGGCTTCAAAATCCACGCCTGTCGGGGCAATCGCCAAGTTTGCAGCCTCCGGGAAAAAAGTCAGGAAAAAGGACCTTGGCGCAATGGCCATGACTTACGGTTATGTTTATGTTTCGCAGGTTTCCATGGGAGCCAACAACAGCCAGCTGTTCCGTGCAGTTAAAGAGGCCGAATCATACAACGGCCCTTCACTCATCATCGCGTATGCCCCCTGTATCAATCATGGGTTGAAACTGGGCATGGGCAAGGTTGAGGAGGAGATGGATCGCGCTGTCGCCACTGGATACTGGCAACTTTACAGGTACAACCCGGTCAACGGCAATGAAGGCAGGAACCCGTTTACTCTTGATTCAAAAGAACCCGATTGGGGTGGTTTCCAGGATTTCCTCACCAGTGAAGTCCGCTATTCTTCGCTGCAGAAGATGTTTCCCGAGGATGCCGAAGAATTATTCAAGGCTGCCGAAGATAATGCAAAATGGAGATACAACCATTACAAGAGGTTGGCAACAATGAGTTATGAGAAGTAGAAAAGTGATAGGGATTCGGGATGACGATCCCGGATCCCGCATCTTTTTATTGATCGGAAAAATATATATTTGTAGCACTTTTTGAATTTCTAAAAAAACTGACATGGCAAATTTATCAACGCGTTATATGGGTCTTCAGCTGAAGAACCCCGTCATTGTAGGAGCCAGCAACCTCGTAAAGGATGTTGACAATTGTAAGAAAATGGAGGAGGCCGGTGCAGCTGCCATTGTTTATAAAACCCTCTTTGAGGAACAGATCGAACTCGAACGTTTGCAAATGAGCGAGGAGTTGAATCAATACAACGAGCGCCATGCTGAGATGATCAGCCTGTTCCCGGATATTGCCCACGCTGGGCCGCGCGAGCATCTGAGCCACCTGAAGAAGGTCGTGAATTCGGTTAATATCCCAGTAATAGCAAGCCTGAACTGTTCGTTTGATGAAACCTGGGTTGAATATGCGAGGCAGCTCGAAAATACCGGCATCAATGCCCTGGAACTCAATTTTTATGCGGTACCAGGTGATTTCAAGCGCGAAGGAAAAGCGATCCTGAATGAGCAGCTGGATGTTGTAAGTGAGGTCAAGAAAAGTGTTAAAATCCCTGTGAGTGTGAAACTCAGCCCGTTTTATACAAATACCCTGATGCTGGTGCAAAACATGTACTATGCCGGTGTTGACGGTTTTGTTTTGTTCAACCGGATGTTCCAGCCCGATATCGACCTGGAAACGGAAGAGCATCATTTTCCCTATAACCTGAGCCATGAAGAGGATAACCGCCTGCCAATGCGGTATCTCGGGTTGCTTTTCGGCGAAATTCGCGGGTCATTGTGCGCCAATTCAGGGATATTTACCGGCAAGGATGTTGCAAAGATGATCCTCACCGGCGCCGATTGCGTGCAGGTTGTCAGCGCTGTTTATAAAAATGGCATCGGCCAGATCACGAAAATTCTTGAAGAACTTGACGGATGGATGGATCATAAGAAATACGATTCAATCGATGCATTCCGAGGCAAACTCTCAAAGAAAAATCAAAAGGATCCCTTTGCATACAGGAGGGCGCAGTACATTGATATCCTGATGAAAAGCGATGAGATATTTAAAAAGTACCCGATGAGGTAAGACAAATAAAGCAAAAGATAAAATGCAAAGTTAAAACGCAAAATGTAACATTAATTTTGCATTTTGACTTTGCATTTTGCTTTTTTAATTGATCGAGATATCCATCAGCATCCTGGCCTGGATGCCAGTCATCTCCCTGATTTCCTTATAATACTGGTAAAGACGATAGTCTGTGCCCAGGGCCTCCTTCAGTTTGGCTGAAGGATCATTTCCTGTGAACTGGTCAATGATTTCCTGGAACCACTCTTTTTGCTCGGGCAGCGAAATGAGCCGGTAATTTTTGGTTTTTGCAAGGGAAGCGGCAATTTCAACGGCCTTGTTCAGTCCACCAAAATCATCAATCAACCCGATGGTCTTTGCATCGATTCCGCTCCACACGCGTCCCTGACCGATGCTGTCGACCTGCTCTTTCTTTAAATTCCGTCCCTCAGCCACTTTGCCCGTAAATACGTCGTAAATATGGTCAACATCACGCTGGATTAACAGGGATTGATAAGCGGAAAGGGGTTTCATGACAGGAATGAAATCACCATTTTTATTGGTCATGGCCCAATCGAAAGTGATTCCGAGTTTTTTGTTGAAGAGGCCTTCCATGTTGGGGATTACTCCGAAAACGCCGATTGATCCGGTGATGGTTGTTGGATCTGCAATTATTTTCGTGGCGGCACATGCAATGTAATAGCCACCGCTTGCGGCAACGTCCCCGAACGATGCAACCACGGGCTTCACTTTCCTGGCCAGGGCCACTTCGCGCCATATCACATCGCTGGCAAGGGCGCTTCCGCCCCCGGAGTTGATGCGAAACACAATCGCCTTTACCTTGTCGTCTTCCCGGGCTTTCCTGATGGCCCTGGAGATCCGTTCTGAGCCGATGCTCTGATCGTCGCCCTCACCACCGGCAATTGACCCGCCGGCATATATTACGGCAATTTTATCGGGGCCGGTTGATGATTTCCGGGTGTCCGCCACGCTGGTATAGTTGTCCATCGTGACCAGCTGAATTTTTTTTGAGCCGGCAACTTTCAGCTGCTTTTTCATCAGGTCGATCAGTTCATCCTTGTATACAAGCTGATCAACGAATTTGTATTTCAGCGCATCTTCTGCAGTCTGGATTTTCAAACTGTCAGCCAGCCTGTTAAGTTCAGTTTTGCTTATGTTTCGCGTTTCGGATATGCCGTTAAGCATCTTATCCCAGATATCGGTGATCAGTTCCGTAATTTGCCTGCGGTTTTCAGGGCTCATTTTGTCCAGGAACAGCGGCTCCGTAGCCGCTTTAAATTTCCCATGGCGGATGATCTGCATTTTAACATCGAGCTTTTCCAGCATTCCTTTCAGGAAAACCATTTCCGAGGCCAGACCCTTGAAATCAAGCACTCCCTGGGGATTCAAATAAATTTTATCGGCAACTGTTGCCAGGTAATACGATTTCTGTGTATAGCCTTCGCTGTATGCCCATATGAATTTGCCCGATGTTTTGAAGTCCAGCAACCCGTCGCGTATTTCGTAGAGCGTGGAAATGCCGGAAGGGATATCGCTGAGGTCGAGGTAAATGCCGGCAATGTTGTCATCGACTTTTGCCTTTTTAATATTATCAAGAATATCGTTGAGACCGGTTGATTTTTCAGGGCCTGGATAACCCATCACGAATTTCATTTTTGAACCGCGGTCGGCAATTTCCTTATTTAACTTCACATGTAGAAGGGTGTTTTTGGAAATCACTGTTTCATCACTGGCGGCGGTGGCGATGACGGCTGCTAAAATTCCAAAACTTATCAGCGTAATGACGACCAGCAGCAAAACCGTGCCCAGCATGCTGGCGAACATAAATTTAAAGAACTGTTTCATGATGATTCCAATTTTGATTAGACACAAATGTAATAAATATATACGCCTGATTTGTTCTCCGGTTACATTCAACCCTGATAATAATGTTCCCGGCCGGAAGAAATTTGTGAATAACAAAAAGCCAGGAATGCTGTAAAAATCTCGGAATTCATGTATTATTGCGAACCGGTTCGTTCAATGCAGGATGACCGGAAAATTAGTGTTACCGAATGAACGAGGTGTTTCTTTTGATGGGCAGCAACCGGGGAGACCGCGAAAATTTCATGGGACTGGCGCTTGAAATGATCGAAAAAATGGCCGGCCGGGTTTGTGCAAAATCATTCCTGTATGAAACGGATCCATGGGGATTTGACGATCCGGTTCCATTCCTGAACCAGGTTGTAGAGGTAGATACATCGCTCACCCCACAGGAACTCCTTGACCAATTGCTGACCATTGAAGTACGTCTGGGACGTATCCGTCCGTTTGATGGTTGCGGATGCAGTGTTCCGTCTGTCGCATCCGCTGTTAAAGAACCGGGGAATGAGGCCGCACCTGTATACTCAGGACGAACCATCGATCTCGATATTCTTTTCTATGGACAAAGGCTGGTCTTCAGCGACAGTCTAATGATTCCCCATCCGCGGCTTCATGAGCGAAAGTTCACACTGATTCCCCTCGAAGAGATTGCCCCTTTGTTTATACACCCTGTTCTGAAACGAACAGTTTCGGCCTTGTTGCGCGAATGCCGGGATCAGTCGAAGGTGTTGAAATTTAGTAAGCAGGATTTAAGATTTTAGATTTGTGTACAATTACATCGTAATAGAGGGCAATATCGGTGCAGGCAAAACGTCCTTCGCAACGCTTTTGGCAGAGGAATGCAATGCAAGGCTTATCCTGGAGCAATTTGAAGAAAATTCGTTCCTGCCTAAATTTTATGAAGATCCGGCGAGGTATGCATTTCCGCTGGAATTGTCGTTCCTGGCCGACCGCTACCAGCAGCTCAAAGCGCAGTTCAATGCATCCGACATGTTTAAAACATTTACAGTGGCGGATTATTTTATCTTTAAATCATTGATTTTCGCTAGCAAAAACCTTGAGCAGTTGGAATTCGGACTTTACAGCAAGTTGTTTTCCATTGTCAGTTCAGTGGTCCCAAAACCGGATATGATTGTTTATTTATATCTCAGCCTGGAGAACCTGAAAAAAAACATTGAGAAACGTGGCCGGCCGTACGAACAAAACATACAATTTGACTACCTTGAAAAAATCCAGACGGGTTACCTTGAATTTTTGCGCCAGCAGACGGATTTGAGGGTCCTTGTCATTGATACCAACGGATTGGATTTCGTTTCGCGGCGAAATGATTATTACTGGCTGAAGGAATTAACCCTGAAGGAATATCCCCTTGGGATGCACCGGATCCTGTAAATAAGAAAGCCGTTCCGGTTTCCCGAAACGGCTTCAATTCAAAATCAGCAAACAAAAACTATTTTACAATATTCTGGAATTCAGGAGCACTTGCGAAAGAGTAGAATTCGCGGTCACCCTTTGCCTGGGCTTTAAGGTCAGCATTCTTGCATGCCTTCATCAGGTTTTCATAAAGGCTCTTGCTGTTATTTAAACGTGCAGCAGCTACAGCAAGCAGGTAGAATGTTTCGGGAGCTTCAGGAGCACACTTTAGCGTGGTTTCGGCAGCAGAGTTGTTCCCTGACAGTAACTGAGCAAGACCCAGGTTGTAAGTGCATTTTGCATTTGAAAGCATGGTAACTGCTTTTGAGTAATCACCTTTCGGGATCATCAGCACTCCCTGGTTGTAGTTTGTGTTTTCACCAAGGGTTGCAGCTTTTTTAAATTGTGCTTCAGCTTTCTTCAAATCTTTCTGTTTTGCGGCAACAACACCAATGTTGTTTTCGATGATGCCGTTGTTCGGCTGATCGGCCTGAGCTTTGGCGAGTAGTTCGGCGGCACGTGCAACGTTACCTTTTTCAATTTCCGCAACAGCAGCATTGTTGTTTGCCTTCCAGTTGGTTGGGAACTGTTTTACAGCATTCTCGAGGATCGTAACCTTTACATTGTTGTCCTTGGTAAGCGTGGCAGCATACAGAAGTTCCTCGACCTTCAGCTTCTCAGGATTGGTGGCGCCAAACTGTAACAATTCGGCGTCCGTCATGCGAGGCTCATACAGAGTGGCAGTTATTTCACTGCGACGCAGGCCGGGGAGAAGATCTTTTTCGATTTCAGGATAGATCAGGATCATGTTGCGGATTTCCTGTTCTTTTTTGTTGGCGTCAACATTGGAGTTGATAACATTGAGAACCTTGTCTTTATCCTTAAGGTTGCTGGTCTGAACGGCCTTGAGGAATCCATTCCAATCCGGTCCGTGATGAGCCAGGGTCATGTTTACGTCTTTGCCTGCGGCTTCAACGGCAGCTTTCACGGCTTTCTTATCCTTGTTGTCTTTATTGGCATCTTTCGCCCAACCCTGGAACTGATCGGTCATCCATTTATTTCCGGTTTTCGAACGGTTTTCGGAAAGGTTAGCATTGTATGTTTCTTCACCTTCAGGAGATGCATAGCCATTCATGGCAATGTCTTTGATTTTCCAGCCTTGTTTGATGAAAACGTCAAGTTCGGAAAGGGCATTTTTTGCAGGATCGGTTTTGTTGATGCCAAATTTCATGTCCAGATCAAACTTGTTCTTTTTGAAGTAAATCACTCCTGACTTTGACTGGAGTACTTCTTTCTGATACCCATGATCTGCGATTGCGGTGAGTTCATCATGCTGTACGCGTTTGGATGTATAGATTACTCCAACTGCCAGATTCGTCACAGGTAATTCCATGAATTTTGCTTTAACCTTGATCTCATCCTTTTTCAGCAGGATCTTTTCCTTGGCCTCATAAATGATGGGGGTAACGGTGAGTTGGGATGTGTTCATCTCAGGTTTGTAAGCAAATTTGCAATTATAGGTAAAAGAACCACCTTCTTTGTATTTGATCATGGTGCCTTCACCGGTCAGTTTCTCGCCATAAAGATGGGCTCCGCAGGGAAGTTCGTATTTTCCGCCTTCATAGGTAAGTACAGGCTGGAAATACATCGCTGCTGTGGGGCAGAAGAATTTGGGAGGTACGGTTCCTTTAACAGTAACCACAACGGTGTCGCCCTTTTCAGATAAAACAGCAGGTGTGGTTTCGTATTTGATGAGCGCATAATTTTTGGCCATCTCTTTCAGGTTGCAGCCACTGTATGCGAATTTGTAGGTAATACCAAGGCTTGCACCACTGTACATGTCATTGTACACGGTAGCCTTACCGCCTTTGGTCAAATCGAGCACATCGCCATCCCGCCATCTCAGCTGAAATTCAGGGTTGATCGACCAGTGTTTGCTGATGTTGAAATCGAATCCTAAACCATAATGAGCAGTAAACTCCATGTTCCATTTACCCAGGCCGCTGTTGTTGCCAACTCCGAGTGAACCTGCATCAGCAGTAAGGTGGCTGGGGTATCCAATGTAATTGATGATAACTCCCTGGTCATTCATTTTAACACCCTGTGTATGGTCCAGGCCGACACCGAGGATGATGTACGACGTGAAGAAACGCTCCGGTTTGTAACCCATGATCCAGTTCACCCAGTTGAGCGTGCCTTCAGCAGCACCTTCAACAACCCATGATTTGAAACTTGCAGTAACCATAGCGTCGCCAATGTACTGATCTTTTGCCGATGATTGGAGGGGAACCCAGCCAATTCTTACACGGGCGCCGAGAACACGGCTGAACTGCTTTGTGAACATCCCCCCGAGGCCTAACGACCATTTTTCATTTAAGGCGACATTCTTGGCAAGGTCACCATTGAATTGGTTGAGTGACCCGTAAGCTGTAAATGACCAATAGCTGTGGGAAGGAGCCTTCTCACATTTCGAGCTTTTTGGAGTTTCAGTTTTTGCCGCATCTTTTTTAGGAGCCTCTTTCGTCTGACCCTGGGCCAGGGTTACCATCGGAATAACCATCACGAGCATGATGATCAGTGCCTTGGAGAGGGATTGATAAAAATTTTTCATACTTCAGGAATTTTAATTATAGATTGATTTTTGTTTACTGATTGAGCAAATATACTATATATAATAAATAATTGAAAAAATATTCGGAATCAAAATGAACAAAATTAAGTGAATAACGTTAACTTATTGAATTAAAGTTGTTTATGTTGTTTGATTTAATTCAGAGTGTAAAATTAAAAAAAATGATCTGTAAATCGCAAATATTTTTTGTTTTTTTACTTCTACGGGCAAATCCAATCAAGGTTTCATTTATTTTGAAATTTCTTTATCTTGCCAAATAAGTCCCATATCACAATCCCAACAGCTACCGAAACATTGATGGAATGCTTGGTTCCGTACTGCGGGATCTCAATGCACCCCTGTACGTGTGCAAGCACCTCATCTTCAATGCCATTGACTTCATTCCCAAAGATAAGTGCAAGTTTTTCACCGGGGACAGGCTGATAATCCGTAAGATCGGTGCTTTCGTCTGCCTGCTCGATGGCAAGAACCGTAAATCCCTGTGAACGAAGTTCATGCACTGCTTCCAGGGTGGTCGCCCTGTAAAACCAGTCCACCGAATCTGTTGCACCCAGCGCTGTTTTATGGATTTCACGGTGGGGTGGAGTTGCAGTGATCCCGCACAGGTAAATGGCTGTCAGCCTGAATGCGTCTGCTGTCCGGAACACGCTTCCCGTATTGTTCTGACTTCGGATATTATCCAGCACGACTGCCAGCGGCATTTTTTCTGCGGATTTGAATTCATCAACAGACAGCCTCTGTATCTCCTGCATGGATCGTTTCCTCATCATATGGTAAATCCTTTCAGCATGGTTTATGTTCAGGGATGTGGATACGTTATAATAAGGCAATGGTTACCTTATCGGGCTGAATAATTGCTGCATGAAGCATAGTTTATTGATATTTATTAACAATGTCGGTTCAGGTTCACGGTCATTCTTACCTTTGAAAATTATTCGTTTTCAATTCATATGTATACATGTCAAAGCCGAAGGATTCAGCTGAAACACCACTGATGAAGCAATATAACGCTATCAAGGTGAAATATCCCGATGCGCTGTTGCTGTTCCGTGTTGGTGATTTTTATGAAACGTTCGGAGCCGACGCCATTCGGGCATCGAATATCCTGGGAATCGTGCTGACGCGGCGTGCAAACGGATCCGGTACATTCATGGAACTGGCCGGGTTTCCGCATCACTCACTCGACCTGTATCTGCCGAAACTTGTGAAGGCAGGGCTGAGGGTTGCAATATGCGATCAGCTTGAAGATCCGAAACTGACGAAAACGATTGTCAAAAGGGGTGTAACCGAATTGGTAACACCGGGAGTTTCCTATCATGACAAGATTCTCGAGCAGAAGGAAAACAACTTCCTCGCCGGGGTGCATCTTGAATCTAAAATTTCCGGGATATCCTTCCTGGATATCTCAACGGGTGAATTTTACCTCGCACAGGGCAGTTTTGAATATATCGACAAACTTATCCAGACTTTCCGCCCGAGCGAAGTTATCATTCAAAAGAATAAGCGCCAGGAATTTACAGAACTCTTCGGATCAAAATTTTATATTTCGACGTTTGATGACTGGGTCTTTACCCCTGATTTTTCAAACGACCTTTTGCTGAAACACTTCGGCACGGCTTCGTTGAAAGGATTCGGGGTGGAAAGCCTGGACATGGGCGTTATCGCTGCCGGTGCTGCCTTGCACTATCTCGCCGAGACGCAGCACGACAAAGTACAGCATATCTGCAAACTGAGCCGGATCGAAGAGGATCATTATTTGTGGCTCGACCGGTTTACCATCCGGAACCTCGAGCTTCTGAATTCAGTGAATGAAAATGCAAAAACACTGCTGGATGTGCTCGACCTGACGGTTTCTCCAATGGGATCGAGACAGTTGAGGAGATGGATCATCCTTCCGCTGAAAAACAGACAGCCTATTGAAGAGCGGCTTGATGCCGTTGAATTTTTCACGAAGAATACTGAAACTGCCGGCCAGTTCCGGCATCATTTTCAGCAAATCGGCGACCTGGAGCGTTTGATCTCGAAGGTTGCTGTGGCAAGGGTCAACCCCCGTGAAATGATATACCTCAAACGGGCACTGGACTCGATCGAGATTGTGAAAGGTTTGTGCGCAATATCCGGTAATGAAGGCCTGATGAAAATCGGGGACCAGATGAACGTGTGCAACCTCGTAAGAGAGAGGATAGAACGTGAAATCAATCCTGATCCCCCTGCATTGGCCATTAAGGGGAATGTTATCAGGGAAGGGCTTGATCCTGAACTCGACGAGCTCCGGAAAATGGCTTTTTCAGGCAAAGATTACCTGCTCCGGATTCAGCAGCGTGAAATTGAACGTACCGGCATTTCATCTTTGAAAATTGGTTTCACCAACGTTTTCGGATACTATCTCGAAGTGACCAATTCGCATAAGGAAAAGGTTCCGCCTGAATGGCAGCGAAAGCAAACCCTCGTGAATGCCGAGCGTTACATCACTGAAGAGCTGAAAGTATACGAAGAGAAGATCCTTCATGCAGAGGAGAAAATGCTCGAAATAGAATTGAAATTATACAACGATCTCATCCTGTTCCTTGCCGATTATATTCAACCTGTTCAGCTGAATTCGGCCCTCGTTGCACGCCTGGATGTGCTTGTTTCCTTTGCATCGAGTGCGGTTACGTACAAATATGTCCGGCCGGAGCTCAATGACACGTTCATCCTGGACATCAGCAATGGCAGGCATCCCGTTATTGAAAGGCAGCTCAAACCCGGGGAAAGCTACATCGCCAATGATGTTTACCTCGATGACAAGTCGCAGCAGGTTATCATCCTCACCGGACCAAATATGTCGGGGAAGTCTGCATTGCTCAGGCAAACGGCCCTGATCGTGCTGATGGCCCAGATGGGCAGTTTTGTTCCGGCCGACCGTGCTGTGCTTGGTATTGTTGACAAAGTCTTTACGAGGGTAGGTGCATCCGACAACATTTCCTCCGGGGAGTCAACGTTCATGGTTGAAATGAATGAAACGGCTAGTATCCTCAATAACATTTCAAACCGGAGCCTGATCCTGCTGGATGAGATAGGCCGCGGGACAAGCACCTACGATGGCATCAGCATTGCCTGGGCCATCGCTGAATTTTTACATCAGCACCCGTTGTTCAGGCCAAAAGTTCTCTTTGCCACTCATTACCATGAGCTGAACGAGATGGCGGCGCGCATGCCCCGGATAAAAAATTACCATATCGGCGTTAAAGAAATTCAGAATAAGGTGATTTTCCTGAGGAAGTTACTGCCCGGTGGCAGCGAACACAGTTTTGGGATCCATGTGGCAAAGATGGCCGGGATGCCTCATTCCGTTCTGGAACGGGCAGGGGAGATGTTGCATCAGCTGGAAGAGAGCCACAATGCGGAGGGGTTGGGCAAACAGATGCGGGACACCGGATCCGGGATACGGGATAAAGGAGCGAAGATCCGCATAGGTTCTGCAGGCGCTCATCCCGGATCACGCATCCCGGATCACTCCGAAGGTTACCAGTTAAGTTTTATTCAACTCGATGATCCGTTGCTTCTGCAGATCAAAGAGGATATCCTTAATACGGAGATAAATACGCTGACTCCCGTTGAGGCACTCATGAAATTGAATGGAATCAAAAAATTGCTTGAAAAAAAATAGGAGGAATTGAAAATTTGTCTAAATTTGCAACCTCAAAATTACCATGCGAAAGTAGCTCAGCTGGTAGAGCACGACCTTGCCAAGG
>JBAXDH010000094.1:0-14508 GCA_037141055.1 bacterium
CCAGGTTTACAGTTTTTTCCTCTTCCAGTTATGATGAAACCTCCCTGGCTTTTGATCCCTCCGAAACTGGTCTTTATACCTATTACCTCTGCGCAGGTTTGCAAGGAAAGGCTGATGCAAATGGAGATAAAAAGATTACTTCCGCAGAGTTGGAAAGGTATATCAGCGAACAGGTGAAGGAATCCTCTGTGAAAATTCGTGGGCTCCAGTCACCACAGTTCCATGGAGATGAAAATATAATAATTACGGAATATTAAAAGTGTTCATATGAAAAGATTATTTTTCATTTTACTCACCTGTTTTCTAATGATGACCAATGTTTCCACCGGACAGGAAGTGGGTAATGTCACATCAGAAGTCAAAGATGGAATGGTCACAATACATTATTCTTTAGGCGGGAAGTTCTATCAAATTTTTAATATCACGATCTATGTAAGCCGTGACGGTGGGAACAGTTTTATTGGTCCTTTAAAAGAGGTCACCGGTGATGTTGGTCTGAACATTAAGCGTGGCAGCAAGACGGTTACATGGGATGTCATAAAAGAGATGCCCATGGTAGAGGAGTTTTTAATTTTTGATGTCCGTGCTGAAATCACAGGGAATAAACCAAAATCCTCCTTTTTCATTCAATATGTGGCTAATCCGACCACTTATATTGGACTTCGTGCAGGGACACTTGGAATAGTAGGGTTCTACGGAGAGTTCAGGGGAAATCTGAATTCCTTCAAATCGGCCAAATATACCTATAAAGATGGGCGAGTGGATTATAATGAACCTGGCTACTACATTTTTTCAGATCAAAAATGTCATGCCGCTTTCTCGGTCTTGGCAGGACTTAGTTATCAGCCTGCCAGAAATTTCTTCCTGTATCTTGGAGCAGGATATGGTAAAGATGATTATCTGATCGGTATTGATACTTATGACTACGAAGGGGATGTAAAAACCGGAAGTACTTATGCAAAATATGATGGGTATTGTAATACCGGACCAGAGGTTGATCTTGGTTTAATGCTGCGATTTAATTGGTTTTTGCTCTCAGCCGGAGGAACAGCGCTCAATTTCAAATCGTTTAATTTTACAGTTGGTATTGGTGCAGCGTTTTAACGAACGATGATAAATGTTATATTTATGAGACCATTAATTGTTGCTATTGCAGTGATAATCCTATTCTGTATATCCTGCAAAAAAGAACCTGAAACACCCAAAGGAAGCAATAAAATTGAAATTAGTAGTACGATTATCGATACTGTAAAAACCAGCTACGTAGTTGTTAACTCTTCAGTAAATTTGGGGAAATATGGCACTATTACGGACCACGGATTTTGTTGGGGTACATATATTTCGCCTGATCTTTCCGGTTCACATAAATCATTGGGAGTTTTTCAAAACGGTGGTTCGTTTTCTTCAAAATTAACAGGACTCTTGCCAAAGACTAAGTATTATGTTCGCTCCTATACCAAAAATAGCTATAACACTGTATTTGGAATGCAAAACGAGTTCACAACACTTGATATCACATTCCCTGTGGTTCAAACTGTTTCTATAATTTATTCAACGGATACCAGTTCTATTTGCACAGGAAATGCAATTA
The DNA here is from genome assembly GCA_037141055.1 of bacterium. GTDB lineage: Bacteria > Bacteroidota > Bacteroidia > Bacteroidales > FEN-979 > CAIVAT01. The sequence continues at coordinate 1,592 of JBAXDH010000094.1, forward strand.
GTGATGGAGGCGGAATAATTCTTGCCAGAGGTGTTTGCTGGAGTACATCAAAAGACCCCACTATTTCAAACAGTCACACGATAGATGGCAATGGAACTGGTCCTTTTACAAGTGACATTAAAGGTCTGAATGCTAATACCACGTATTATCTACGTGCCTATGCTACAAATTCTATTGGGACTTCATATGGTCTGCAGGTGACATTAAATACACCAGGACGACATGCTATGTTAGATATTGATGGAAATATCTACCACACGTTATTAATAGGAACACAATTATGGATGGCTGAAAATTTGAAAACTACAAAATTCAAAAATGGTGATACCATACCATATTGGAATAATTCAACATCAAGGGGTTACTGTTGGTATAATCATGATAGCACTTATAAGAACACCTATGGAGCACTCTATAATTACTATACATCATCGGATTCACGCAGTATATGCCCACCAGGGTGGCATATCCCGTCAGTTGAGGACTGGACAACTTTAATCAATTATTTAGGTGGAGACAGTGTTGCTGGAGGAAAGTTAAAGGAGGCAGGTACAACGCATTGGAATAGCCCTAATACTGGTGCAACAAATATCGTTGGCTTTACTGCTTTGCCAGGTGGGGCCAGAGATTGCAGCAATAATTTCATTAATATGGGTTCGGGTTGTGGTTTTTGGACTTCTCTTGAAGTTACCGGTGGATGGGTCAAAGGTATTGGAATTCAATTTAATAGCGCTAATATTTCTTTTGGTTCTGGATTCGATTGTAATGCATCTTATATACGTTGCATCAAGGATTAAGTGAGCCCAGACACACACGTTAGTAAGGATCAACTAATGTTTTGATAAATGAAATAAAGATGAAAGTTAAACTACCTGTTTCAAGCATTTTGTTAATCTTGATATTGCTCTTTTCCTGCAAAAAAGACTTTCCCCGCCAGGCCGCAGTATTAACCGAATCCATGGATAAACCAACGGCCATCGCCAGTGGAAAAGTAATCGACCTGGGCCAAACCACGATCACTGATCATGGCTTTTGCTGGGACATCACGGGCTATCCAACGGTTGATGTAAATAAAATTACGCTCGGGCAATTGGGTCAGACTGGCAGCTTCAGTGGGAAAATTCCGGGGTTATCTCCAAAAACAGTCTATTATCTAAAAGCCTGGGTTTCATCTGAGAATGGAGTAGTGTATGGTGACCTGATTAGTTTCACAACGCCCGATCTACCATCCTTAATTACAGCTGCGATTACGAACATTACCAACAATTCGGCCGTTTCCGGAGGGACCGTTCTTTCAGATGGTGGTTCGTTAATGACCGCTCATGGAATTTGTTGGAGTACTTCTAAAAACCCTGATCTTTCTGTCAATCACACTAATGACAGTATCGGCACTGGAGTGTTTGTGAGCACTATTTCTGGTTTAATTGAAGGTACAAAATATTATGTCCGATCCTTTGGCACCAACTATTATGGTACACGATATGGCAATGAAGTCAACTTTATTGCAGGTCACAGTCAAAGTATTCCTATTGTAACAACAGCAGACGTTTTAAACATCGGGAGTATGACTGCCACTTCTGGAGGAGAGGTCACTTCCGACGAGGGATTTACCGTAATAGAACATGGTGTTTGCTGGAGTATTACCCCTAATCCTACGACTACGGACTCTAAGACCAACGACGGGAGTGGAATTGGACAATTTATAAGTTCAGTAACCGCATTAACAGCAAATACAACATATTACTTGAAGGCGTATGCAACTAACGAAAAGGGGACGGGTTATGGTGAACAAAAATCATTTACGACAAAACCAAACCCCGTTGAACCCACTGTAATAACAACTCCCATAACCGATATAACAACTACCTCGGCTATATCTGGTGGCACGGTACAGGATAATGGTGGAGCAACAGTAACCAGAAGAGGCATCTGTTGGAGTACAATCCAAAATCCAACAATTGGCAATCCTCATACAAACGATGGAAGCGGAACCGGTGTTTTTTTTAGCAGTCTTACAACCCTGACTCCGAATACTTTATATTATGTCAGAGCTTATGCCATTAATAATGTTGGGACATCGTATGGGAATGAGGTTGATTTTACAACATCAGGTCCTTTCTATATTGGTCAAAATTACGGAGGAGGCATCATTTTCTATATTGATGGCACAGGCCAACACGGGTTAATAGCCGCCACCGTCGACCATGGCACAAGAGTAGTATGGGGCTGTGAACCAAATTTTATTGGTGGCACATTATTAGCCATTGGGACAGGCCAGTCAAATACAACGGCTATTGTAACTGGATGCATTACAGCGGGAATAGCGGCGCGTATTTGTAATGATCTTGTGCTGAATGGATACAGCGATTGGTTCTTGCCTTCAATATACGAACTTCATCAAATGTATCTTCAAAAAAATGTGATTGGCGGTTTTGCTATTGACCATTCCTATTGGAGTTCATCCGAGAATAGTGATTATACTGCGTATGTGGAGGACTTTAGCTATGGTGGCCAAAATTACGGCAATAAGGGCACCGCTTATAATGTACGTGCCATACGGGCTTTTTAAGTAACACTTGAACTGTTCAATAAAACGATGTCATGTAACCAATTTAGGTTAATAGTTTTTGATTTGTATTGGGCATCTATATTTAAAGAATTATGAAAACAAAATTTCTCACATCGGTCTTCTTTACACTCCTGTTTTCAGTATTTGCGTTGGGGCAGACTCCAATGATTAAACTGTGTTTCACAGGTGTTGATAATTTTCAGCATGTTCATTTGGATAAGATTCAAATAAAAAATCTTGATAAAAATTGTGACACAACCCTATTCTGGCCTGACACTACTTTATCATTGAAGACAATGGGAATAAATGAAATGTTCTATCCTGGAGGATTGCAGGTGTTCCAGAATACACCTAATCCAGTTCAAGAGCGGACTTCGATTAAAATCTCTGTTCCAGAAAGAGGGATTGTTCGCATTCAAGTCACAGATTTATTGGGAAGAAACATTAACTCACTAAACCAAGAACTGGGGAAGGGAACCCATGTATTCGTATTTACACCCGAAGGCAAGCAAGTATACTTTTTTACAGCTATCTTCAAACAGGAAATAAGAACAATTAAAATTATAGCGGACACAAAATCAGATGCCACTGAGAGTTCTTTAATATATCAAGGAATTCAAAGCGGGAATATGATAGGAAAAAGTTCTTTTTCTATCGAGAATTTCTTATTTTCACTTGGGGATAGCCTTGAAATGATTGGATACTATGGCGACGTTACTGCAATTATAAAGGATAATCCAACAACCGGAAAAACTTATACATTCACTTTTTTAAGTAATTCGCCGATTGTCACAACTTCTGCAATAACAAATATTACGCTAAATACAGCAACAAGTGGCGGAAATGTCACTTCTGAAGGAGGCACTTTCGTTACAGCAAAAGGAGTTTGCTGGAGCACTTTATCCAGCCCTACAATAAACGACAATAAGACACTTGATGGTGGTGGTATGGGGGGATTTATGAGTTTCCTGACAGACTTATCTAATAATACGACCTATTATGTAAGGGCTTATGCCATCAATAGTATTGGAATTTCCTATGGGCTACAAAAAGAGTTTACTACCTTGCCTGAAATTACTATTCCTTCGTTGATAACGGCTCCTGTGTCAAATACTACAAATGTATCTGCACAATCAGGTGGCACTGTGACAAATGATGGAGGTGCAACAATTGTGGACAGAGGGGTTTGTTGGAGTACGGTTAATAACCCAACAATTATTGATCAACATACCAGCGATGGAACAGGAACATCAAGTTTTATAAGCCAACTGACTAATTTGACGCCCATTACCTTTTATTATGTGAGGGCTTACGCCACCAATAGCGCCGGAACAGCCTATGGGAATCAGCAGACTTTCTCAACGCTCCAGAATCCTATCGCGCCAGTTGTCACTACTGCCCTGGTAATAAATATAACCACCATCAATGCAACAAGCGGAGGGAATGTCGCTTCTGATGGCGGTGTTGCAGTAACTGCACGGGGAGTCTGCTGGAGTACATCTCCATCTCCAACAACATCCAGCAGCCATACCTCTGATGGCAATGGAACCGGAATATTTGTAAGCAGCCTAACTGGCCTTTCGCCTGGAACCCTATACTATATTCGTGCCTATGCTACAAATAGTGTCGGAACATCATATGGCAATGAGATTTCATTTAACACCCTCAATACAGCCACCCTTCCAACCGTCACTACTGATGCAGCAACAACCATAACCCAAACAACGGCTACATGTGGTGGCAATGTTCCCAGTGACGGTGGAGCCGCTGTAACGATCCGGGGTGTTTGCTGGAGTACAAATTTAAACCCAACAACAAATGACAACAAAACCACAGATGGTAGTGGAACCGGAACCTTTATAAGTTACCTCACCGGCCTTAACGTTAATATACAGTATTACGTCCGTGCTTATGCTACCAATAGTGTCGGGACGGCATATGGGAATGAGGTTACCTTTACCACGCTGGCAAATCCGGTTCTTCCAATTTTATCTACAACTGCAATTACAAATATCACAACAACTACTGCTACAAGCGGAGGGAATATAACTTCTGACGGAGGAGCTTCCGTTACTCTCAGAGGCACTTGCTGGAGTACTTCATCAAATCCTACAATAATCAATAGTCACACGACTGATGGCAGCGGTACTGGAATTTTTATCAGCTATTTGACAGGATTAACACCAAATACGCTCTATTATGTGAGAGCCTATGCAACCAACAGTGTTGGCACAGGGTATGGGAATGAAGTAATATTTACATCAGGTCAAGCTGTTACCTCCCCTATTGTAACGACCACTACCGTTACAAATATTGCACAAACCACGGCTGCAAGCGGGGGAACAGTTACATCTGACGGGGGAACTCTTGTCACTGCAAGGGGAGTTTGCTGGAGTATTTCACCAAACCCGACAACCGCTAATAGCTTCACAAACGATGGTACCGGCACCGGAACTTTTACCAGTAATCTTACCGGACTTACGCCAAACACCCTGTATTATTTGCGGGCTTATGCAACGAATAGTGTAGGGACAGCTTATGGAAATGAGGTGAGCTTTACTACCCTTCCGACATGGTCATGTGGTTCCGCAATAACAATCAATCATACGGCAGGATCTATTGCACCTGTTACCAAAACGGTAACCTACGGTACAGTTACAAATATACCCGGTGAACCATCAAAATGCTGGATTACCAGCAACCTTGGATCTGACCATCAGGCAATATCCGTAAGCGATGCCACTGAAGCCTCAGCAGGCTGGTACTGGCAATTTAATCGCAAACAAGGTTACAAGCATGATGGCACCACAAGAACACCTAATACTGCATGGATTGCCCCCATTAGCGAAAATTCAAATTGGACTTCCGCTAACGATCCTTGTACCATTGAACTTGGGAGTAATTGGCGAATACCAACTTCTACTGAATGGGATAATGTTGATGCAAGTGGAAATTGGACAACATGGAATGGACCGTGGAACTCTAATTTGAAACTCCATACTGCTGGATTCCTTTATAACAGTAGTGGAATGCTAAACAACCGTGGCAGTGATGGTTACTATTGGAGTAATACCCAGTATATCTCTCCATACGGTTATCTTTTAACATTCATATATAATTCTTGTGGTGTTGGTTATGATCATAAAGAATCAGGCAATTCTTTACGGTGCCTCCAAGATTCTCCCAGCCCAACCTTGCCCACAGTAACAACCACCACGATCTCAAATATCGCCCAAACTACTGCTACAAGCGGAGGGAATATAACTTCTGACGGAGGAGCTTCCGTTACTCTCAGAGGCATTTGCTGGAGTACTTCATCAAATCCAACAATCACCAACAGTCACACCACCGATGGCAGCGGTACCGGAATTTTTATCAGTTATTTGACGGGATTAACACCAAATACGCCCTATTATGTAAGAGCCTATGCGACAAATAGTGTTGGGACTGCATATGGGAATGAGGTGAGTTGTATGACTCTGTCAACATGGTCTTGCGGTTCCTCCATCACAATAAACCATGTGGCAGGTAGTGTGGCGCCAGTTACGAAAATAGTAACTTACGGTACTGTTACCAATATTCCTGGGGAAACTTCAAAATGCTGGATCACAAGCAACCTTGGAGCTGACCATCAGGCAACGGCTGTTGATGACGCCACAGAAGCTTCAGCTGGTTGGTATTGGCAGTTTAATCGTAAACAAGGCTATAAACATGATGGAACTACAAGAACACCAAATTCGAGTTGGATCAGCAGTATAAATGAAACATCAGACTGGACAACAGCTAACGATGCATGTAACATTGAGTTAGGTGCCGCATGGCGTATACCTACTTATACGGAGTGGTATAATGTTGACAATATAGGAGGATGGACTACGTGGACAGGCCCATGGAGTTCCGGATTGAAGCTCCATGCTGCAGGATTACTGAACGGTAGCAGTGGTTGGCTTAGCTATCGCGGCTCGAGCGGTAACTACTGGAGTAGTACTCAGAGCGGTACCACAAGCGGCTGGGGTCCATACTTCAGCAATGGGAATAGTCTTGTAGGCAGTGACGACAAGACAACCGGCTTTTCCATACGTTGTATCAAAGACAACTCTCCTTTTACTTGTGGTGATGTCCTTCCTTATGATGGCAAAAACTACACTACAGTTCAAATCGGAACGCAATGTTGGTTTAAAGAAAATCTGAATGTTGGCACAAAAATTAATGGAGTACAGAATCAATCTGACAATGGAATAAAAGAGAAGTACTGTATTAATGACCTCGAATCCAATTGTACAACTTACGGTGGATTGTATCAATGGAATGAAATGATGCAATACTTGACATCACAGGGCACTCAAGGATTATGTCCAAATGATTGGCATATACCCACTGACGCAGAATGGGCTATTTTAACATCTTTCCTCGGTGGTGAACCTATTGCTGGAGGAAAAATGAAAGAAACCGGAACATTACATTGGATGACCCCAAATACAGGAGCAACAAATAGTAGTGGATTTACTGCGTTACCAGGAGCGGGGAGAGAATCCAGTGGGTTTTTTTATAATATTTCGACTGGGACCAATATTTGGTCTTCAACCCAGTCTGATGCAACGTATTCATGGGTGAGATTTTTAAATTATTTTTCGGAGGATGTCTCGAGGGGATACAGTTATAAAACTTATGGTTTTAGTGTTCGTTGTTTAAAAAATTAAAATTGGCTATTAAAGCAGTTCCATTAAACAGACAATGTTAATTTTTAAGAAAATAAATTACTTTTACTAAACCTGGTTCTAATAAAAAAAATGAAAACAAAATTCCTGTCATTGCTTTTTATTACACTCGTTATCATTTACTCCTGCAAAAAAGACTTCCCCCGCCAGGCCGCAGTGTTAACTGAATCCATGGATAAGCCAACTGCCATGGCCGGTGGGAAAGTAATCGACCTGGGGCAAACTGCAATCACTAATCATGGCTTCTGTTGGGACATCACCGGCTATCCAACTGTTGATGCACATAAAATCACCCTCGGGCAGTTGGGTCAGACCAGGAACTTCACTGGAAAAATTCCCGGGTTATCCCCTAAGACGGTCTATTATCTTAAAGCCTGGGTTTCATCTGAGAATGTGGTTGTGTATGGGGATCTGATTAGTTTCATCACTCCAGACTTGCCTTCGGTTATTTTGCTACAGCCCTGTGAAATCAGCGATACCAGTGCCAAATGCAGCATCGAAGTCACTGCAGATGGGGGTGCACCCATTGTTACTCGTGGTGTGTGCTGGAATACATCCCAAACACCTGACACCAATAATTTCGTATTTCGTGACAGCATTCATGCTACCGGTGTATTCAACTACTCAATTAAAGGCTTAAAATCAGGAACAAAATACTATACCCGTGCCTTCGCCAAAAACATATACGGTATTCGATATTCAGAAGAATCCTCATATACCACTGCACTAAGCGCAACGATCCCGGTATTGACTACCGCCGAAGTTTCCAACGTTGCTGTTACGTCGGTAACCTCGGGAGGTAATGTTACTTCTGATGGAGGATCGAATGTGACCGTTCGGGGAGTTTGTTGGCATACCTCTCCATACCCGACAATTGACCTTAACAAAACTTCTGATGGCAATGGGACAGGCATATTCGCAAGCTCTGTGACTGGCTTAATCGCCAACACTACTTATTATCTCAGATCATATGCCACCAATTCTATTGGAACTGCTTACGGAGAAGAAATGATTTTTACAACCTTACCCAATCCAGTTATACCAATAGTTATAACAACCTCTATCTCTAATGTAACTGCTACAAGTGCCATATCGGGAGGTACTGTGTTGACTGATGGCGGCAGTGGTGTAACAGCACGTGGTGTGTGTTGGAGTGCAGTACCCAATCCAACCACTTCTAACAATCATACAGTGGATGGCGTTGGTGGAGGATCGTATCTTAGTTACATAATCAGTTTAGTGGGAAATACAACCTATTACGTGCGTGGATACGCTACCAATAGTGTAGGAACTGCTTATGGCAATGAGTTAAGTTTAACGACTCTTGTCCCTTTTGTTTGTGGCAACTCACTCACAGTTCATCATGTCGTAGGAAACGTTGCGCCAGTCACCAAGACCGTGACATATGGCACAATTACTAATATTCCTGGAGAGGTTACGAAATGCTGGATTACCAGCAACCTTGGTGCTGATCATCAGGCTGCTGCGGTAAACGATGCTACCGAAGCATCAGCTGGCTGGTATTGGCAGTTTAATAGTAAGCAGGGCTATAAGCATGATGGCACCACAAGAACACCTAATACTGCATGGATCACAAATATTAACGAAAATTATGACTGGCAAACTACCAATGATCCATGCACAATTGAACTTGGCAATGGATGGCGTCTTCCTACGAAAGTAGAATGGGTAAATATAGATGTAACTGGAAACTGGAGTAATTGGAATGGCCCCTGGAACTCTGGCTTAAAACTTCATGCTGCAGGATATTTTGGTGATATTGGTGGCGGGAATTTGGCGAATCGTGGCGTTTGGGGAATATATTGGAGCGTGGATCAGGAGAATACGACTATGGGATGGGGCCTCGATTTTTATGATGGACGTAGTCAAATAAACAATTTCGGCAAACCCTTAGGTAGCCCATTAAGGTGTATAAGGGATTAACAATGAATACATTGTTGTACCAGGCTTCCTATTATTGATTATATATTACACAATAGAATTCATAAACAAAATTATTCTTATTTAACATTTGAGTTATGCTTTCATTAAGAATCTTTACTCTTCTAATTTTAATGTCATTATTGACTGAGAAAATATGGTCACAAGCAAACGCAGAAGTCAGAAACGTTGATTTCTTGGTCAGGAATGATAGTTTATTCGTTTCATACGACCTCGACAAGGCCGGCAAACATGAACTGTTTAACATTGCCCTGAAAATCACAACCACATCCGGAAAGAACCTGACTCCATATTCCCTCAGCGGCGATGTGGGAGCAAATATTTCGGGAGGCAAGGCAAAACAGATCGCATGGAACATCAGCAAAGATAACATAGCCATCAATGAAAACATAGCGGTGGAGGTTCTGGCAACATCCCAGGTTAACAATGTGAAATTTATTTCACGTGGGAAAGCTGTGCTGCTTTCGGCTTTCGTGCCGGGACTTGGCCTTACAAAGTTGAATAACGGAGGCCCCTACTGGATCATGGCCATTGCTGTATATGGAGCAGCGGCTGGCTCTTATATTTATTACGCTATGGCCGAGCAGAACTATACAAAATACCTGGATGCCCGAACTGAGGATGAGAGAAACAGCCTACACTCCACTGTTCAGAGCCAAAAGAACATGTCAAATATACTGATGTACACAGCTGGAGCAGTCTGGCTTGGCAACATGATATGGACCCTTGCAAGTTCGAATAAAACAAAGTCCGGACAAAATGGAATCAGTTTTGGAGGCACCTATGATCCACTGGCAAAAGCTCCGGTAATTATGATTAAATACAAATTTTAAAGTGATTTGCAATTCACAATTTTAGAGTACAATTTTATGAGACATCTATATTTGATCCTTTGCTTTAGTTTTCTAATTCTATCCGGTTTTTCTCAAAGCAATCAAGTGATATCTGGGAAGAGTGCGTTCAAGCCGGTCAAAGCCGGGAAAGTACAGGCAGCCAAAAAAGTCAAAGAGGTTCCTGATCTGATCATCAAAGAGGAGGTGTTTGAAGACCCAAACAGCACCAATATCATCGATGGAAATGAAAATTCATCAATCCGCTTTAAGATTGAGAATCTCGGAACAGGCATGGCAAAATATGTAACGGTTCATGTCTCCTTAAAAAACAAAATGATTCAGGGCCTTGAATACCGGGCTATGACGATCGTTGGACAAATTAGTCCAAATGAGACTAAAGATGTTGTTGTTCCCATTCAAGGAAAAATCGACCTGGAACAAGGGCTGGCAGAGTTCAAAATTGAGGTTAGGGAAGATCAGGGATTTGACGCTTTTCCACTAGAGATGAAAATTGAAACCCATCCTTTTGAACCACCTCATGTGATTGTCGCCGATGCAGTATTCAGCACGGAAAATGGCGGGAAGCTGAAGCTGAATAGTCCGTTGCAGATGAAATTTATTGTGCAGAACATCGGAAATGGTGATGCTAAGAATGTAAATGTTTCCTGTGCATTGCCGAATGATTGCCTTCTGACAGGCGAATCAGATCAATTCACTGTCGGCGGGCTTGCCAAAGGAGAAAGTCGTGAACTTGAATTTTTATTCATTGCCACCCGAAGATATACACAGAAAACAATACCAATCCGGATTTCTGTCACTGAAAGTTTCAATAAATATGGCCAGGATACGACCGCATCGGTGAGCCTTGATCAGGAGTTGCTGGCCCAGAGCAAAGTGGTTATTGGGGCGATGCCTGCCACCTCAATGGTGCAAAAAGTTTCATTATCATCGGCGGTTGACAAAAACATCCCGTATAATTCCACGGTAAACAACAAAAAATTTGCTTTGATCATCGGCAATGAAGATTATTCTAAATTCCAGCCAGGGCTGCAAAGTGAGATGAATGTATTGTTTGCCAGGAATGATGCCGTAGTATTTAAAGATTATGTTACCCGTACACTTGGGTTTCCAGAAGAGAACGTTTACCTTCTCCAGGATGCAACGACCGGCGAGATGAACCAGAAGATCGAGCTGATTAGTAAACTTGCAATAAAAACAGGCGCCGATGCCGAGCTTCTCTTTTATTATGCAGGGCACGGATTGCCGGATGAGGCAACCCACACTCCCTATTTAATCCCTGTGGATGTGAGTGGTACCAACCTTAATTCAGCGATCAAACTTTCAGACATTTACAAGAAATTCAGCGAGACGGGATGCAAACGAATTACGGTATTTCTTGATGCATGCTTTTCAGGGGGTGGACGTGAATCAGGGTTATTGGCTGCCAGAAGCATCCGCATAAAACCATCTGAGGAGAACATTGCCGGAAACATGATTGTGTTTTCAGCGACCAAGGGAGACCAATCTGCCATGCCGTATAAAAGTGAGAAGCATGGCTTATTTACTTACTTTCTGTTAAAGAAACTTCAGGAAACAAGTGGGAATCTAAACTACATGCAACTTGCTGATTACCTGTCAAAAACTGTTTCCATCGAATCCTTGAAGATTAACCAGAAAGAACAAGATCCGGAAGTGAATGTCAGCGCAGAGGCGAAGGATTTGTGGGTGGGATGGAAATTCAATAATTGAACATTGAAAATCACTGTTGTCCGGTAAAACTTTAAAGTAGGGTTGACCGGTTAGGGCCAACCCATGATGGTTACCTTTGTAGTTACCACACAAACAAAGTGAACCATGGGTAAAAGTACAAATTTTAGCGGACAGCCGATCCTGAACCAACTGATAATGTTTTTAGATAAAGGTAAAATAAGAAAGATAACCAAGGAAAACGACTCAGATCGGTATGTCAAGAAGTTTTCCACTTACAATCACGTTGTTGTGATGCTATTCGTTGCGTTTGAGGGTTACCATTCCCTACGGGAAGTGGTGTTGGGTTTACTGGCGAATGCCAATAAACTCTCCCATTTGGGTTTTTCTTACATTGTTCGTCGTTCGACATTCTCAGAAGCCAACCAACGGCGTAACAGTAAGGTATTCGGAGAGATATACATGGATGTTTACCACAGACATGCATCAAGTTTAGCGGACAGCCGGTTGAGTGATGCGGACATGAAGCGTCTTTATATTATGGATTCGACCACCATTAGCCTGTTTAAAGACATTTTAAAAGGAGTTGGGCGCAATCCCAAAGAGGGGAAGAAAAAGGGTGGCATAAAAGCCCATACCATCATAAAGGCCGATGAAAATGTTCCCTACCTGATTCGTTACAGTGAAGCTGTCCGTCATGACCACACTTTCTTGAAAGAGGTTCATCATTTGCCCAAGGGCTCGATCATTACTTTTGATAAAGGATATGTAGACTATGCCCAGTATGAGAATTTTACATCATGTTCTATCTGGTACGTGACAAGGTTGAAAGATAATGCGCTTTATCAAGCACGCCTGGAATATGAAATACCCGATGATGCCGATTCGGGGGTGCTGAAAGATGAGGAAATAGTGCTGTTCTATGGCGAAAAGAAAAAAGATGAACATATAGCAAGGCGCATAGCCTATTGGGACAGCGAAAACAACCGCTTGTTTGAGTTCATTACCAATAACTTTGAACTGACCGCCGAAAAGATCGCCCTGATATACAAACGCAGGTGGCAGATAGAACTACTGTTTAAACAACTCAAACAAAACTTTCCCCTGAAGTACTTTTTAGGCGACAAC
>JBAXDH010000095.1:0-14450 GCA_037141055.1 bacterium
CTGGTTCAAAGAAAAGGTGATACAGAACACAGGGATGAAGATGATGAGGATGAGCACATACAGAAGAAACCAGCTGCCGGAGAGACATCACCACTGGTCCAAAGAAAAGGTGAGACAGAACACAGGGATGAAGATGATGAGGATGAACCGATTCAGATGAAGGGGGAGGTTGGCGGAAACGCTGGTTTAAATCCAAAATTGGAATCAGGAATTCGTTCTATGAAAGGAGGAGGAGAGCCGTTGTCGAAATCGGACAGAGATTTTTTTGAACCGAGGTTTGGGTATGATTTCAGAGCGGTTCGAGTACATAAGGAATCAAAATCTGCTGAATCTGCAAAAGCGATGGATGCTATAGCATTCACTGTTGGCAATGATATCTTTTTTGATAAAAATCACTATTTGCCTGATACTATTCAAGGCAGAATGCTCATTGCTCATGAACTGGCACATACAATTCAGCAAGGAAAGAATAGAACAACACAAATTGCCACAAATGGTTTCGTCCAACGTAAACCCGTAAAACAGCCAAAGCCAGATCAACAAATTGAAGATCCAAATTATTTGCTTTGTTTAGCCTTGTGCTACATTGGATTACCTCCAGACCTTTGGAAGGTAATTGTTAGTAACATTTTTCAAGCAGTTTTTGAAGAATATAAATTTCAATATGGAGAAATAAAAGGTTCAGATGCATACGAGGAAGCACGCTACTTTTTTGCGAGTTGGGGTCTTTTCACGAAATTAAAATTTATTGTTTGCTTTTTGGGTGAAAGTATGATTGGTCCAATAACAATAAACTCCACAAAAGCCCAAGCTCTAAGAACTTCACTATTAAGCATATTAAAAAAGGCGGGTATCAGAGAAGCTACTTTTATTACAGCAAGCCAAATTATCCGCAAAGTTGCATTTGCAATTGAAATAGCTTGGGTTTCAGGATGTGCATTGTATTGCGGGGCTAGTGAATTAGCAAAAGCAATTATTATATTTTCTAAACAAATGAGCGATGCAGTTATTCAAATTGCAAAAACAGGGAGACAAATTGCAAAAGTTGGAAAGAAAGCTTTAACTAACTTAATATCATTTCCAGTTTTGGTTGCATATTATAAAATGGATCCATTGAATTGGGATTTAAGTGCCTTCCCGGAACGTTCAAGACGACATTTATCAATAATCGGTCATGCTTTTCGTCTGGTTTTCTCGGCTGATGATTTTATAACACATATGACTCGACCATTGAAAACCTATAAGATAAATGACATTATAACAGATTTGTCAATAGATATCAATGCGTTACTAAACAAAAAAGGTTATAACCAAACGATAAAATTCACTCCAACATTTATAGGAGAATTAAAACCAATTGAGTTTATCAACATATTAAAAGACTATAATTTGATTTCATTTTATAAAAGTCCAGAAAGTCTGGCTAATAAACAATTAACTGGAGAAAAGTAATTACAACAAAAAAACAATTTTCCTGAAGATTGATCCATAACCGCATCCACAAATCATAGATATGAGAACAAGTAGGATTATCCCAAAAATAAGTCATTAGAGCATGATTGAGAAATAGAAGTAGTAACCTTATTTCAACAACCTTAAAATAGGAAATTACAAATTAATTTAAGTTGACATTCCATTACAAACATAGAGATAAAACAATTGAACAGATGTCCACCACCTTCCCCCCGCAGCCCGAAATTATTAAAAGGAGCCCTCACCGGGATTGGAGAAGGTTTCCGCTGGCCAATACCCATTTCCTCGTTTTTTCAGTAACCGATTAATGGATAATTTGAATGATCGGAATTGTACCAGAATATTACAAGATCAAGTTCTAAGTGTCTGATATGATGCTGAACAGACAACGACTTGAATTACCCCGGACTTTGGGGTTCTTATCAAACCTTTCTAAGAGTTCAATCAAATCGTAAAATGTTCCTGGTACAATAGCCATCAATCATTAATGATAATTGATGATTCTCCAAATAGCAATATCATGTTACGACTGATTTATTCCATTTTGCCCTTCCTGTGCCTGTCAGGCATTGCTATCGGCCAAAATCTCGTCTTAAAGGAACAAGGAATTTTCGAACCACAAAATAAAAAAGTATTACTATTTAAGGATTCAGTGAGGCATGGGTTAATACTTTCCAAAACGACACTCCAGGTTAATATGGATGGAACACCGGTTTCGTACCATCCTGATGATCTACAAGGCAAAGTGAAAGCAATAAATACCATTGGCAATGCCGTGGCTATTTATAAAAACTTATCTGATATGAACCTGTTTTTGGACAGATTAGTGCCAACGGCAGGAAGAGTCACTCATGTATGGATATACTATGCTTAGCGGAACTCGGTCAGCCAATTATTCACCAAAACTTAAGTTAATCATGCAAAAAAAATCCTATCAAAATGAACTTGCTTTTTCAGTACCGCAACAGCGTGGGGGAAATAACAAAAAGCAGGATGTCATGAAGATACAATCCTGGCTAACATTGTTTGACCTGGCTAACCCAGGCAGTGGTCTATCAACCGGTATTGACGGTGATTTTGGCCCTGCGACCGAAAAAGCAGTAAAGAATTACCAGATCAGTAAAAAACTGCCCGCCACAGGAATTGTTGATCCCATCCTCTTTGAGAAACTGTGCGAGCCTCTAAAAACTGCCTTTGAGAATCCTCTGAAAGGGGGAGGCTTGCGTGAACTTATTCTGAATGCAGCAAGGCAGCATTTAGCTTCAAAACCGTTTGAACTTAACATTAAGGGGCAATCTAATTCCGGTCCATGGGTAAGGAGTTATATGGACGGGAATGAAGGTGAAGATTGGTACTGGTGTATGGGTTTTGTACAAACAATCATCGACCAGGCTGCTTCGTCGCTTGGGAAAACTTTTAAAGCCCTGATGCCGCTTACTTATAGCTGTGATACAGTTGGAACCACTGGTATCAATAAAGGAATTCTATACCGTTATTCCAAGGTGAGAAAGGATCCCTCAATCGTGAAACCCGGGGATATTTTTCTTGTTCAGAAAACAGAATATGATTGGACTCACACGGGGATAATAATAAATATTGAAGAGGGACTTTTTGAAACCATCGAAGGAAATACCAATGATGATGGCTCAAGTAACGGGAATCGGGTGTGCAGAAGAAACAGAAATTTTATGCAATCTAAACTGGATGTATTTTCCGTTGAACCGTTAGTATAGAAAGATAATAATGACAACCTTCCCCCGCAGTCCGAAACTTTTAAAAGGCGCCCTCGTCAGGTTGGGAGAAGGATTTCTAGGGCCGATTCCCAACATTATCGTATTCCAGTACAACCCCGAGAAATTCACCCGAACGCTCAATTCGGCCAAAACCGGAAAAGGTGAAAAGGAAATTGCTGCGAAGGCAGATGTTCCGACCACGACGATGCCCTTTGACCCGGGAGAATCTTTCAGCCTTACGCTGGAACTGGATGCCACCGATGCATTGGAGAATCCTTTCAGTCATCCTGTTGCCATGCTCACCGGCATCGCCGACCGGATCGCCGCCATTGAGATGCTGCTCTATCCGACGGGAAGCGATATGATCAGTAAAGCAATCTCCCAATTAACCGGGACCACCGAAGAGGTGCCAAAAAACAAAGTCCCCGTTGTCCTGTTCATCTGGGGCCCGGGGCGAATTCTCCCGGTGAGGCTGAAAGAATTCTCCATCGAGGAACAAGCCTTTTCCCCTACATTGTTTCCTCTCATGGCTAAGGTTTCGATCGGGATGGAAGTGTTAACGGAAAATTCCTTCCCGGTAACAAAAAACACCATACCGCCGATGAATGAACAGCTGGCAGTTGCGGCATACAGGTATACGAAAGGACTGAAAGAGGGATTGGCACGTGCGAACCTGTTAAACAGTGCAGAATCTATTCTTGGAATGTTGCCGTTTTGATCGCCTGGTAAAAATAACCGTGTTATTCGCTAAACCATAAAACATTTTTTGTGAGCGAAGAGATTTCAGTTGACAAATGGTTCAACAAGAAGATCTCCATCAGTCTGGGGAAAGGCATAACCGTTATTATTCTTGCCACACTTTGCCTTATTACTTTTAATGTAATCAGGGAAAAAAGAACGCAAAATGCTGCCGTAAATGACACTACCGGACTCGAGATATCAACCCTGGTACGAAATGTCAAGCACGAACTGTTCGTGGCGGATAGTTTAAGGATTGTCAAAAAAGAGGCTGCATTGTTCAGGTTAAAGGACTTTCAGATGGAAATCTGTTTTACTGTTAGGCAGGTTACCAAAGAAGGGGTTGGTGCCAATTACAAATTTGTAACCATTGAAGGAGGCTCGGAAACCGGGAATGAAAAAGTTCAAAAGCTCATCTTACATTGGGATGCCATGGAACCACAACCCATTAAAGTACCACCTGGTGATTCAGAGTCAGAAATGATTGTTATCCCAAATTAATCAATTGATTGATCAATATTAATATTATGAAAAAGGTAATGAAAAGCATCTTCATCATGCTGGTATTTGTTGCATGTTTGATTGTAGTTTCTGCACAAGCGCAGGTAACCTGGACAATTAAACTAATTCAACCTGGTTTATATCAGGTAACTATAAAACCGCTGGATACCATTCTGCAGGTAAATTTTAAAGCCGTGCTTGTTTCACCGTCGCAAACTACGGATGTCGAGAAAGAGGTTACAAATTCCAATTGTCCGGAACTTTTTCCGGAGTTTACTTATGTGAAACGCTATTATTGCGATAATTCTGTATCGAAGGTTATAGGAGAAATCCTTACTTGTCTGCCACATGTTACAATGCCTTCGGGAGTTCAAGCATTAATTATGCCTATCGTGGCCCCCCCGAGTATTAAAATCAATGAGTCGGGCAAGAAAAAAGAGCTTGAGGATGATAAAACAGACCAGAAAATAATTGTTAAACCTTTTGAATTAATAAAATTAGTCACCCCATTTTGCCAAAATATTCAACCCAACTTTAAAGATCTGGACGATTGGCTGCTGGAAAATAATTCAAATAAACTCCAGGTAGAAGTCACAATTGTCAACCAATCAACCCCAGACGGTCGTTACTTTTATACTGCCTGGGGAAAATCATTCTTTACAAAAGGATCGGGCAATGAAGGTCCCTGCGTTTTAACAACAAATCCAAATATTTCCCTTCTCTACAGTGACCGATACTACACTGTTCCCGGGAATCCAAACAACCTTAGTCAACGATTTTCATTTAATAATCCGGGGTATAATCAATCACTTAAATTAGACCTTGCCAGGAGTGAAATCATCATTAAGTCAGTCAATGGAACCAATGAAGAGACTTTTTCAAATGTCATCCGAACCGGATATCTCATTTATGGGATAAATAATACAAAAATGGTCATTTTGAACCTCAGTAAATCTAAATAAGCCTGTTCATTAAACAATTTGGGAAACTTCTATAATCATGTTCGACGACAAAAGCCGTTATAAAAATCTGCAACCCTACGAGGTGAGAGACACAAAGGGCCGAAAGGTAACCGTCGTACCGGTGCCGCCTGCAGCTGAACAGGAGCCCCTGGGCAGGCACCTGATGCAGCAGGGACAACGCATTGATCACCTTTCCCGAAAATATCTTGAAGATCCGGCAGGTTACTGGCGGATCTGTGAAATGAACGATGTCATGCTTCCGGATGACCTGGCTCAGGCCAGTGAAATAGTCATTCCTGTGAAAAATCGAAATAAATGAGTTCCGGTATAAGCATTTCGGTTAACGGATCCCCCGACAAGGAACTGACCCAGGCCATCACCATCGAAATAGCAGAAAAAATGGACCAGGCAGCATCTTTTACACTGAAGTACGAACTCGATATTTCAGGCGGCGATCTTCCTTATCTTACCGACACCCGTTTTGATCCGGGTTCGGAGATTACCGTGACAGTCTCAGGAAACAATTCAACGGAATGCCTTGTGAAAGGTCCCGTACATGCGCAGAACATACACATGCAACATGGAGCAGGTGGTTCCTGGCTTGAAGTAAAGGGATCGGACACTTCCGTAAAGATGGACAGGGAAACGAGGTCAGCAGTCTGGAAAGACCTGACCGACAGCGTTGCCGTTCAAAGCATTCTCTCAACCTACGGATACATGCCGGATGTGGAAAATACTTCTGCTGGTCATTTTGAGAACAAACATACACTGGTTCAGAGGGAAAGCGACCTCAGTTTCATCCGCAGGCTTGCCAGGCGGAATGGGTTTCATTTCTGGATAACCTGTGATGCAACCGGTACTGAAACCGCACATTTCCGGCGGTCCCAGTTAGGAAGCACTCCTTCGGCAAAATTTGTCATCAACCTCGATTCACCAAACTTCTTATCCCTTGATATATACTGGGATGTCGAAAGGCCTACAAGCATTGTGGGTGTGCAACTCGATCTCAATGCAAAGAGCAACATCACCCTTTCTGTCCCTAAAACCCCACAGACTGGCCTTGGGAATACTGATCTCAGCGCCATTACGGGCGACACACGTTCCGTGTTCCTCTCTGCTCCGTCTGATGATGCGGGTGATATGAAGTCGCGGGGCGAAGCGGCTTTGATTGAAGCAGACTGGTTCATCCGTGCCGCATGCAAGACAACGCTTGCAGAAATGGGGTCCATTGTAAGGGCGCACAGTATTGTCGAACTTCACGGGGCGGGAAGCCGGCACAGCGGAAAGTATCTTGTTTCGGGCGTGAAACACATCATCGATGCCTCCGATCACAAGATGGAAATAGAATTAGTCAGAAACGCGTGGGGAGCATAAAATGGGAAATCTCCCGACAGATCAGCTAATCGACTGGATTCGGAACCGCTATTTCGGGAAATACCGCGGTGTGGTTACGGATAACAATGATCCGACCAATCGGGCCAGGATCAAGGTGAAAGTGCCTGCAGCCCTTGGCGACCTGGAAAACTGGGCGATGCCCTGCCTGCCATACACGGGCAACAGGATGGGATCCTGGGCAGTTCCGGAGAACGGTGCAGGCGTATGGGTGGAGTTTGAAGCAGGCGATCCCTCTTACCCCATATGGAGCGGAGGTTTCTGGGCAGACAATGAAGTGCCTCAAAACGAACAGGGAACGGATGCCTCACCCTCACTGAAGGTTTATCGCTCTTCGGAAGGATTAATGATCACCTTTAATGATAGCTCAAAAGTCCTCACCCTGAGCGATCAGAACGGCAGCAACATCCTGACCCTTGATTCACAGCAGGGCAAGATCAGGATCAATGCGAATATCAAGGTTGTAATTGAGGCCCCGCAAATCGAGCTGGTGGAGAATTCAAGCCATCCGCTGGTGTTCGGAGATGATCTTCTCGCATACCTGAACCAGATGGTCACTATCTTCAACGCACATTTGCACCCGGGAGAGTTATCTCAAGGTTTTCCGGTCATACCTGCCCCACCGTTACCTCCATTAACACCACCTGCTCCCAGTATCCTATCGTTTAAGGTTAAAACAGGGTAAAAAATTACGCATTGGGAACTTCAATTAAAAGCATAAGGTATCCATTCGCAATCGATCGTAACCTGGGAACCATGGCCGAAGAGAATGATTTTCCGGCACATGTCAGGCAGATGATCCTCCAGGTGCTCTTAACAGACCCCGGAGAAAGGATAAACCGCCCCGATTTCGGTTGCGGGATCAAAAGAATGGTATTCGCACCAAACAGCGATGTCACGGCCAGCCTTGCACAGATCACCATCATCCAGGCCCTGAATACCTGGATGGGTGCCCTGATCAATATCGGAGAGGTTAAAGTAGAAGCTAAAGAAGAGAAACTGCTGATCCATGTCAGCTATTCACTGAAAGCCATGAGTGAACCTCAGTATCTCAATGTGGAGGTGACAATATGAACGACTTGATCAACAGGATAACAGAACTGCAGAAAAAGGATAATCTGACAGGGATTGATTTTATCCAGGTTGACGAAGACCAGAAAAAGCTCACCGTTTACTTTTTCCCAACACCAGTCGATCCCAGTCTGATTTTAGGTGCTGTCCTTCCCGGACAGATATCTATCAGGAGCACTTCTCCAACATTGCTTGATAAGATAGAATTAAATGAGGATATCTATCCTAATCCAACATGGGAAAATGATCATCTTGTGATTACAACAAAGAATCCGGGCGACTTCACACTTTACCGTTTAAAAATAGAAAGCGAACAAATTGACCCGTATTTCAATGATGTAATTTTCAGCTTCAAAGTAAATTGTCCATCAAAACTGGATTGCAAACAGCGTGAACATGAATGTCCGCCTGATCCCCATGTCGATTTTCCGGTTGATTATATGGCAAGGGATTTCTGGAGTTTCCGCCGTGCCCTTTTCGACTTTGCATCCTTAAGGTATCCGGACTGGAAAGACCGGCTGGAAGCAGATGCCGGGGTGATGCTTGCAGAAGTAATGAGCGCGCTGGGGGATGAAATGGCCTATTACCAGGATCGCATCGGGCGTGAAGCCTACCTTGAAACGGCAAGCCAGCGACGATCCGTCAGGAAACATGCACGGCTTGTCGATTATCATCTGCATGACGGTTCGGGATCTTCCGGATGGCTTGATGTAACTGTGAAAACTGGCCAGGCAGATGACATCATTGCCGGTACAGATGCCTGGGTAATTACCGATACAGGGCATCGGATAAATTTTGAGGTTGGTAAGGGGTTGTACGACGTATATCGCAATTCCAATGGTGAACCTGAACCAACTAAATATTTAGTCAGCAGCGCTATCAACTCATTCGATGTCCACATCTGGGATGAAGATGATACCTGCCTTGAGGTTGGAAAAACAACGGTCTTCGTCAAAGGGAAACAGGCTGACAACTTAAAAAATTTCGTTAATGAAGATCCTCCGGGAACCTTTCATGGTAATAAGTGGATCTATTTAGTTACATATCCGGCAGGCACCTCCATTCCTCCACGTAAACACCTCGTAAGGTTGATTGAAGTGAAAGACATGCGTGATCCTGTTCAAAATGCTGAGATCACCCGGCTGACATGGGCCAAAGAGCAGGCGTTGCCCTTTGAAATGGACATGAGATATATGAAAGTACGGGGAAATCTGATACCGGTTACCGCCGGGAAAGAATACCAACGCTTTTTTGTCACCGGATGTGATCCGGACCAGCTTGGATTGTCGTATGACATTTACAGGAATATTCAACGTGCCGTTGAGCGGCAGGGACACGATGGTTCACTGGCATATCTTTTTAGTCTTGAATATTCTGATGAGGAGGCTTTGGTCTGGTCAGGAACTGAATTCCCTGAAAGTTTCCCTGAAATACAGCTGAAGGAGGTTGAATTTAAAAATGGCATTTGGAATGACATGGGACCATGGAACTGGAAACGGTCCCTGTTGGGAATAAATTCATCAAACCCTCAGGGTACAGACTTTACGCTTGATGATGGCCTTTGGAAACAGGTGGTAAAATACCAGCGATTCACAGATGGCGCGTACAGGGAGGTAGTGCATGAAGATTATGCTTCTGGAAAGGGTGTTACCATCCGTTTCGGAGATAATGAATTTGGGATGACTCCGCCAAAGGGGACAATTTTCAGGGTAGCTTATCGGCTTGGTGGAGGGAAGCAAGGCAATGTTTCCGCTGATACGATCGTGAATATCGATTATAATCAATCAGTTATAGAAAAAGTGACAAATCCGTTCCCGGTTATGAACGGGGTTGATCCGGAAACGCTTGACAATGCACGAATGTTGGCGCCCGAAGCATTCAGGGCGGTTACTTACAGGGCTGTTCGCCCGGAGGATTATGCCGAAGCAGCAGAGAGGCTTGATTGTGTGCAAAAAGCCGGTGCAAGCTTCCGGTGGACGGGTAGCTGGCTGACGGCGTTTGTAACTCCTGACCCTTCAGGAGCGGTAACGCTGAGTGATGTCAACAGGATAAAAATCACAGACCAGCTCGACCGGTTCAGGCAGGCTGGACGGGAAGCATATATAATGGATCCGGTATATGCCGACCTGTATCTTTTCATTACAATATGTGTTAAACCGGATTCTTACCAGGGAGAGGTCAGACAACAGATCCTGGAAAAATTATTCGGTAAGAAAGGACCCAGGCCGGAAACCGGGTATTTTTCACCTGATCATTTTACTTTCGGAACCTCACTGGACCGGTCTTCGCTGGAAGCAGCAATTCATTCTGTTGAAGGGGTCAGGGCCGTGGAACATATGTTCATTGAAAGACGCGGCTGGTTTAAACGAAGGCCATTCGTGGAATTTTACTATGATCCGGGGAAAGAATCGATCATCCGGGTCGAAAATGACCCGCTTCATCCTGACAGGGGAATCGTAAAACTAAAAATGAAGGGAGGAGCATGAGCAATCCCTGTTCAAAATATAATCCGGAAGAGATCGAAGGATGTTCCTGCGACCTTTTCATCCATCCTAAGAAACTCTCCATTGCAGCAGGATTGACGACAATACCCCGCCAGATAGCTGTTTTTCATGAGTTCCGGAATGCGATGCTGGCTGCACTGCACGACCCGGATAAGGCGGCTCTGGCTTCATGGCGTACGAGAGAAGAGGATGACCTGGGAATCATGTTGCTGGAAATGTGGGCATATATATGCGATTCGTTGTCCTTTTATGACGAAGTCATTGCTCACGAAACGTTCCTGCGTACGGCGAGGCAGAAGGACTCCGTCAGGAAACTGGTCAACCTGCTGGGATACCTGCCGATGCCTGCGGTAGCATCAACGGTTGATCTTGCTGCACTGGCCGACGGACGCATTCCAGTTGAACTGCCCAAAGGAACTTCCTTCAGGTCCGGTGGGTTCGGCAAGGAGCCTCCTCAGGTCTTTGAACTGGATCAGAAAACAATCATTCATCCGTTCAGCAACAGTTGGAATGTAGAACCCCCGAAAATTGGAAAGACCCGGGAAGATGCCCGGGATTTTCTTCTCGTTAAACCCGCAACTGAAATTAAAAAGGGAACCATCCTGCTTATTTGCCATCCCGGAGATCCTGACCTGAATGAAGTGGCAGAAGTCAAAAACGTTGAATCGTATAAATGTGCGGATAACACCTTCTGTAAACGATTGAATTTTACTTCCGCCACAAATTTGAAGAAAGGCAGCGATCTGTCGCGCATTAACCTGATGACACCCCTGAAAACTGCCTCATTATGGACTGAAATTGAAGTTGATGGCAAGGAGACACTCAATGCAGCGCTTAAATCGCAACTTACACTCGACGCTCTTTATAAGGATATAAAAACCGGGACTTACCTGGTTTTAGGACAGGAAGAAAATTACCGCTGGTACAAAGCGAATAACGTGTCGACCGTTCTGCAAACTGTGAATACAGGGAACAGTATAACTATAAATACGGTTTCCTACGACATGGCAGATATTAAAACACAGGTCACACGAATCACTTTGGACGTTTCAGTTAACGATCTGCAACGATTCGGGCACAGGGTAAGTCCATGGGACGATGCAAAAAAGATTATAGTGTATTATCACCTGGAACATGCAGGAGAAATTGTTGAAGAAGCAAAGACAAGCATTTTGCCGGAAGACACTGTAAAATGTGAAGGCGTTTTGGAAAAACCCCCTGATAAACTTGTTCCTGGCACATTTTTAATCCGGGATTACAACGAAACGGCCATTAAGGCCGGGGGCACCCTGAATTATGTTAATAAAGAATTTTCATTTCCCGGTAAAAGCTGGCAGAATGAATTGACCCTCCCGGTAAATATCTACGGCAATATTGTCAGAGCAATTCGAGGTGAGACCGTTGAAAATGAAATACTTGGCGGAGGAAATGCATCCGAGGTGAACCAATCTTTTAAATTGAAGAAAAAGCCTTTAACCTACCTGTTTTCTCCTGCATTCGAAAATGATACGGGGGTTATCAGTTCACTGAAAATCTTTGTAAACGGGATTGAATGGAGGGAAGTACCGGGATTTTTCGGCAAAACACCGTTTGACCAGGTTTACATCATCAGGCAGGATGATAACCAGGAATCATGGGTGAAATTCGGGGACGGTGTCCGGGGGGCAAGAGTCCCGACCGGGACCGGCAATATCGTTGCTTATTATCGCTTCGGCGCAGGCGCTGCCGCTCCTCCTGCCGGGTCTGTTACCCAGGTGGCCAAACCGGTACAGGGACTCAAAAGCATTGTAAATCCGATTCCTGCCTCCGGCGGAGCCGATGCCGAAAGCAGGGATGATATTCAGCGTCATGCTCCAGGCTCCATCCTTATCCTTGGAAGGGCGGTTTCAATCATCGACATGGAAGCTGTTGCATCTTCGGTACCTGGCGTAAGGAATGTGATTGCTGAATGGCGCTGGCAGAAAACAAAGCAAAATGCGATGGTTCACATAACCTATATCGGTGAAGCCGGTATAGAAGAAAAGATATCGGAGAGGCTGAGAAATGTGTCTGATCCTTCCGTTTCCATTGATGTATCCCGGGCAAAAGGGATTAAAACAGACCTGTCGGTGCAGATTGAAAGAGATCCCCGGTACCAGAAGGACAAGATATGGGATGAAGTATACGCTAAATTATTTGAACCTGCGAAAGGTTTCCTGGTCCCTGAAAAACTGCCCCTTGCCAAACCTCTTTACAGGAGCACTCTTTTTAAGATCATCCATGAAGTACCAGGTGTAATATCGGTTCAGGACATCACATGGAACGGGGCGAGGTTCAACCTGAAAGCTCAAATGGCTGAACCCGGCAAATATTTTGATTTTGAGTCGGGACAGGTGGATATTTATGTAAGCGAATGAACATGAGTACGATGGCTGAAGACAAGTTTGATATCTATTTTACGGAGAAACTCTGGGAAATGATCCCTGGCATTTACAGGCAGCATGACGGGGACCCGGAAAATCCCGGCGCCGGGGTTCTTCGTGCACTTGTAATTACCCTTGCCCAGCAGGCAGCTATTCTGAGGAGGAGCCAGGACCGCCTCTGGGACGACCAGTTCGTCGAATCATGCTGCGATTGGGCTGTTCCATATATCGCCGATCTTTTAGGAACCAGGCTGGTCTCTGCACAAAATAAGAGAGGACGAAGGATCGATGTAGCCAAGACCATTTATTACAGGCGACGCAAAGGAACTCTGCGGGTGCTGGAGGAACTGATCAGCGACATCACGGGATGGGAAGGCAAAATCGTTGAAAACTTCACAAGGCTTGGCCGGTGCAGGCACGGGCTGGATCCGTTCCCAGAGGGCTTGGCCGGTCCGTTCACCGGAACGATGCCGGGCGGCTGGGCTGACCTCCGGCAACAACAGGGAAGTGAACTTGCTTATGGTCCTTTCGAAGAATATTATCACCTGGCCGATTTTCGCAGGCACAATGGAATTGACGGGCGATATAACATACCGAAACTGGCCGTTCATCTGTACAGGATGATTTCATACAGGGTCGAAGGCGTCACCCCATGTGTCATTAATGGGAATGATAATCAATTGACCTTTGATCCATCCGGGCGCAGTGTACCTCTGTTTATCCGCCGCAACCGTCCGCCGGACTGGGATGACTGGCATTCTGCCCGTGAATGGGAACTCCCCTTACCACTCCGGTGCAGGTTACTTGCGCTGTCGCTGAATACAGAACCTGACCCCGCCGTTTTAAATGCTTCTGTAATTACCGATACCGTTTTGGATAAATATTCGGTCGCGGTATTCCAGGGAACTGGTTCTGTTCCAGGCAATGAAATCGTATCAGGGAATCTCAGTGATTTTGATATTGATTTTCCCGACGGCAAAAAAATGATCATTGATCCTGAAAGAGGACGGTTGTATACAGAGGAGTTGGAAAAAGCGAAAATATCCTTACCGACACTCCATTATGGATTTTCAGGTCCGATAGGAGCCGGCACATACAGGCGGGATGAACAGGAACCTGTTGATAATTATTCTTTTATTGAAGGGGGAGAAGCTATTGCTCCTTTGAAATTTATAAATGATGGAGTAACTCAAATTAATGACAGCAAGACATACTGGCAATTTGACA
This sequence comes from bacterium, assembly GCA_037141055.1. GTDB lineage: Bacteria > Bacteroidota > Bacteroidia > Bacteroidales > FEN-979 > CAIVAT01. Next base: position 14,004 of record JBAXDH010000095.1, read on the forward strand.
ATAAACAGAATATAAAAAATCTTACGCTTCGGGCAGCTGATGATCAAAGACCGTATATTAACTTAGAAATCCATAAGTTTAATGATCCTCCTACTCAATACAATTACTGGGTATTTGAAAACCCCTACGAGAATATTCCTGCAAAAATGTGTCTGGATGGATTATGGATAGGCTCAAAATCAGGAAGTCATAGTATTGTAATCCGGGGATATTTTGAATGCATAATCATCAGGCATTGCACCATTGACCCCGGGGGAAGCGCAAATTGCACATTTATACCGGATAGTGAAATTAACGGAAAGAACAATCAGGAAGGACAATTACTCCCGGTTCATCTGGTCATTGAAGCAAAAATCGATACCCTGGTTATCGATTCATCCGTTACTGGCCCCATTTATACAAGGGAGAAAGGGAATATCGAAAAAATAATTATCAGGGATTCCGTCA
>JBAXDH010000096.1:0-14354 GCA_037141055.1 bacterium
AAAAAAGGAGACCGTTAAGCCTCCTTAGGTGATTTTGCGGACCGGACGGGACTCGCTATTCTCAATGATACCAAGGTTTTAAGTTGTTTGTACTACTATTTTGCTACATTATAGTAATTTATTTCTATTCTAAATACCATTATCCTTCCTTCCTATTCCTCCAAATCATCCAGAAATTTTAATTTCCTAAAACATTAAAGTGGTAAAGCCACTCTCTTTGACATTTTTTTCACTCACAGCACATTTTGTTTTACCTGTGATGAAGTTCCTAAATAAGTTGTCTGGCCGTTCCTTTTAATAGGAATAATCCTTCCACCATATTTTTCCCCTTTCGTTTTTGAGTTATCAACAATGCACTTTCACATACTACTGTATATCAACACTATACATATATGCATGAAATTTACACCAAAGTATTATAAAACAGCATATCAATAAGTTGCAACGTTTTGATTTTATTGTCAGTATGGTTTTCGACTCGTATCATAAAAAAAATACAGTTGTCTCTCCAAATATACTCATGTATATTACTGATATCCAATATTTTAGTTATGAACATTTGTACAAATAGTCTTCTAACGCTTTATCTTTGTTTACAGAGATTTTAATCAATGCTAAATTCTATTATTATGAATAAAGAACTAATATCAAGACAGCAAGTTTGCGAACTGCTGAAGATTAATTCTGTTACACTTTGGCGTCGAACAACGGATGGAAATATCCCGTATTACCGTGTGGGTAGAAGGATGTTATTTATAGAGGACGAGGTACTTGCAGCAATTCGTGTGAAATATGATTCAAAGTAGAATAAAGCAAGTAAACGTCAAATTTCAGAAATTGCCCGTAAAATCGGTGCTTAGAGAATAGCACCAACAAATGGCGGCGTCCATGTACAGGTTGAAACACAATAGCGCCCCATGCGTTAAATACAGCTAATCATATACTTATGAATAATATTATCATCGACCGAAAGGTTGCGAGCCTGAGCTATGATATAATGTCACCAATGGAATTGATAATAACAACTATAAAGTCAACAAACTAAAAAAAATGGACACTGCACTAAATGAAACAATTCAGAGGGAGACGGATGCCATGAAGTTGCCAATCCCTATTGCCACACCTTTTAATCCCACACTTCTCTATGAAATCAGCTAATGGTCTCGCCAGATGTACAATGAAGTATTTATTCGGTCTTGGCAACAACAGTTTCAATTTTGGTTGCAATAGGCAAATAATAGCAAAAACAAAAAAGGGCAATCCATTGCCACATGGAACGCCCCTAAAATCATACGATGGAACACAAAGATAGTCAATTTCAAGTTGATCCGCAATTCGATCCCGACCTTTTCCGTGGTGATATCCTCACTGAGGTGGAAAACCTTAGGAACGATCCGATCCCAATTGCTGCCAAACCTTACCAATCAAGTTCATCAACCAATGGGGCACCGTTTGATTGGGAGAGCCTGCTTAGCTCTGTTAAAGTTGATCCACTGGTAGTTGTTGAAAAGCCCCCTGTGATTGTCTCAATGAATGATGCTCCGATTTGTACTCTAGGTAATATCACCCTTTTGATCGGCAAAGCTAAGTCAAGGAAAACTTTCCTTCTAACGTCGGTCGCAGCAGCTGTTTTAATTGGTCATTGCAATATTGATGGGCTGATATGCGATTTCCCCGAGGAATTAGATGTTTTATATTTCGACAATGAACAGGGAAAATATCACCTATCTAAAACCGTCAATCGAATCTGTATTCAAGCAGGTCATCCATGCCCAACTAACTTTCACGCATATGGATTGAGACCCTTTACGCCAGCAGAAAGGGTCGGTGCGATTGAGTTTACTGTTCAGAAGTTACATCGTCCTGCACTTATTATAATTGATGGATTGCGTGATCTTTTGACTAGAGGGATCAATGATGAAGCTGAAGCAACGGTAATCATGTCAAAATTTCTAAAATGGACGTATGAGAAAAATTGTCATATCCTGTTGGTTCTGCATCAAAACAAAAATGATCAGAACGCCAGAGGTCATATTGGGACTGAGGCTGTTAATAAAGCGGAGACGGTGCTATCGGTTCAGAAGGACAATAAGAATAAAGAGGTGACCATTGTCACGCCTGAGTTTTGTAGGGATGTTGAATTTGAGCCTTTCGCTTTTATAATTGATAGCAAAGGATTGCCACAACGGCAATCCATGACTACTCTTACTGGTGACCGTAAATCGGAAGCCATACGGGAGAATCTCGCAAGTCTCTTACCAGGTTTGAGATCGATGCGATATCATGAACTGGTTGAGGAATATTGTGCGGTTGGAGCGGTTGCTATAGCCACAGCGAAAAGGCATATCGCTTTTGCTATAAAAAATAAAACTTTAGTTAAATGCAGCTCTGGTAATCTTCAAATGAAATTTCAACCTGAAAATGACATTGAAGACCCAGATTAGTATCAGGGTAAAAAGTGGTATCATTTCCCGTATACATATACGGGAATGATACCTGATACCTTTTACCTAAACCATGAAAATGATACCAAATGACACCGATTTTGATACCAAAAATGATACCTTCTCAAATGACAATCTTACAATCATCAAAGCATAGTTTTTCAATGAAAACGAACGATTTCCGATTTACTTTAGACCCCAGCAGTAGCAAGTTCGAATGCCCTAAATGTTTGAAGCGAAATTTAGTCTGTTACATTGACAAGGAGAGTGGGGAATACCTGCCAAAGGAATACGGACGTTGTAACAGCGAAGTTGATTGCCAGTATTTCCTCAATCCATATCAGGATGGATATGTAAGGTCGCTCACCAACGATAGCTTGGACAATCGTTCATTGAGATTCAAGTCAGCCAGTGCTTACAATCGACAGCACTCTATTCCATCTCCGCAATCACCTATTCCCTTATCCGTCTTAAAGTCGACCTGGCAAGGGTACGATCAAAACACCTTTATTCAAAACCTTTTGCATCGAATCCCTTACCCCATTGAAAAGCAGGACATCAAACAGTTGACGGAACTTTACGGGTTGGGAACAATCACTGGTAAGGACCGGCATGGAGCGATCACCTTTCCGTTTGTGGATATAAATAAAAACATACGTGCAATCCAGGCAAAGCAGTTCGATGAAACGAACCATACCGTCAGGACTGATTTTGTTCATTCCATTATTGAACGGGATTGTAAGCGTAATAACATGCCATTGCCACGTTGGCTGTCTGAATATCAGAAACATGAAGGAAAAGTAACCTGCCTTTTCGGGGAACATCTCCTACGAAGGTTTCCGCACAATCCAGTGGCATTAGTTGAAGCCCCCAAAACCGCACTTATTGCAACCCTATATTTCGGATTTCCAGACAACCAAGATGATTTAATTTGGCTTGCTGTATATAACTTATCAAGTTTAAAAATAGAAAAGTGTCGAGTCCTCCAAGGCAGAAAAGTCATTCTCTTTCCCGATCTATCAAAAGAAGGGCATGCATTCCAGAAATGGAGCCACCGAGCGCAAGAATTTAACGAAGCGTTACCCCAGACGAGATTTATTACTTCAACCTTGTTGGAGAAATATGCAACTGAACAGGAAAAACTTGCGGGCTTTGATCTGGCTGACTTTCTGATCCGGCAGGACTGGCGAAAGTTCAGAAAAAAGGGGGAAGCTGTACTATCAATAAAGCCCGAAGTTGTTTCCATTACAAATGTGACAGATATTCCAGTCCATCTCTCAAATATCTATGCAGAGTCACTAAAGAAGGTGCGGTTGCGCTATGATCGGTATGAACAACCACTGATTCCATGGGATATAACAACCGTGGAGCAATTTTTCTTGCAATTTCCCTTACCAGCACATCCGATTAAACTAGAACAGGCGAATTACATCTTTGACGTTGCGCTTTTCGTCGAGACGCACCTTTCTGTTGTGAAGGCAAATAATGGCAACTATACCTACAAACCGTATTTTGATCGCTTGATACAACTGAAGGAGATTTTGAGCAACCTCCAAAATCCAGAGTGATAAATAAATACGACAACCTACATTTTCAAATTCCACTATTAACTCAAAACCAATGGCAACAAAAAAAATCGTGAAACTCACTGACCCCACCAATGGAGAAATGGTCTGCAAAATATGCATGTGCAATCAGTTTAATGTTATATATTTAACATCTTCATAATCAACGAGGAATCGTAAGGGCAAAACCCAAACAGTATTAATACGGTATAATTGAATATCAGGATGATTCAATATTTGGGCAGAAGCAGGTAGATTCATTGTAAAGAAAAGTATCTTGACCAACCTTGTCACAAAATTCATAAAACCAGTACCCATTGAAAAGTTTTCGGAGGAAGACCTTTTAATAGGATTGAAGAATGGCAATGGAAAGATCATCTCCTTCATTTACAAGCGGAATATGCCTGCGATAAAAAATATGGTCAATCAATATTCAAATATGGTGCTTGATGCCGATGATGTGATCCAGGAAGGATTGACACGGACGATCATGAATGTCAGGGATGGAAAGGTTAAGGGCACAAGTTCAATTCATACATACTTGTATAGCGTCTGTAAAAATATCTGCCTGAAAGAATTCCAGAAATCAAAAATGTTCTACCCTGCCAATGCCGGCCTGGATTTGATTGATGAACAACAGAATGACCACTATGATCTACTTCAGGCCATTATTAAAATCAAGGGACAACTGGAACAAAAGTGCATTGAAATCATTGATCTGAGGTTTTCCCTGCATTCAGTAGCAAGGCCGGAAAATGATTCACCACACAGCGAAATATCCGCTATGATGCCTTTTGAAGAGATTGCCGTGGCAATTGATATACTTCCGGACAATGCCCGGCAGCGGTTCAAACGATGCCTTGAAAAATTGATAGTGGCAGTAAAACAGGAAAAATTGATTGATGAACTCCTTTAATAGTTTGGATCATGGATGATAAAGACATAGAAGGTCAGGAGAAGCTACAACGCTTATGGAACGATGCCAAACGTTACCAGGAAACTCATGAAGAGGTCCGGAAAGCAATTCATGAATCAAATGGAATGCCCCGTCTAATTCCGTTTTACAGGCAACGATATTTTGCAGTTGCGGCTTCCATTGTCATTCTTGTTGGTATCTCTGCGATCCTTTTTTTCTTTATAGAGAAACCTTTCTCCAGTTCCGGAAAAGAGAATCTGAGTCATGGCACGGACACCGCATTGAAACTTCACATGGAAAAGCCGGAAGCCAAGGCAAGCCATCAGATCTATCAGGATGAAACCCTTTTGCAATGGACGGAACGATACGACACAATCACCCACTTAGTGATACTCGATGCCCCGAATGGGAAAATTGTGTTCACAACGGAGATAGAACCGGCAAAGCAATCCTTCCAACTTCCTAAAAACATACTTAAACCGGGGAAATACAACTGGTACATCGGTGACAAGAAACATACAAGGCAATTGATCATCAGTAATTGAACTCTTAAAAAAAGCTCGTAATGCGCCTTATACCAAAACGACATCTGCTCATCTTGATTTTGCTGATTCCTTTTTGGGGATTCATTCCTCAGGCTGTTGCCCAGGACACTCAGAAACAAAAGAATGAAAAGGAGTTCAATGAGTTTCAAAGCAAAATAACGAGTGATTTCATCGGTTTTCTGAGTAAAAACGATTCTATTTTCCTTCGGTTCCTTGAAACTTCATGGAAAGAATTTAACCTTTTCAAGGAGGATGTAACGGTTCGCATTAAGCCGGCGGAGCAACCGTTCGTTGATAGTTTGCACGTAAATACCGAAGAGCCTCCCGTAAAGAGAACCATTCAGGTGAAACAGCCGATAGAGCAGTCGATACCAGATAAACCTGCAGAAACGCACCCGGAGGATTCAAAAGAAACGGCCAGTCCAGTAGGAATGTCCGCCAACACATATGGAGTTGACTTTTTCGGGCAAAAGGCAGATTTACCAGTAAGCTATGATCTTCCGTCTGCTAGAACGATTACTAATGCTGAAATTATTAGTTATTACAAATCCTACATGGCAAACAAAGCTATGGCAGGCAATGTCGGGCCTATATTCCAGTTTGCGCAGGAAAGATCACTTAACGATTGGGGCTACCTTTATCTCGTAATTCTTGCATCTGAAAAATATTATCCGGAGATGTACAATCGGGTACTGTTCGTGTGGATGACCCTGTTGAAGCATGGCTTTGATGTTAAAATTGGTCATGACGCAAAGAACATATATCTGCTGGTGAATTTTCAGGATAAAATTTTCAACAAACAATATGTGATTATTGCATCCCAGCGATACTATGTTTACACTTTCCCGAACCAACATGAACCACAAAGTGAAATCAGCTCGTATGAAACATTGTATTCCCAAGCTGTAAAACCCGTTTCACTTATTATTCCTGAGTTGCCCGGGTTGACCGGACATATCACCGTCAGGGACGTTTTCGTTGGCCATGACACTTTCCCCCTTGCCCTCACTTTACCTTTGATTGAATTCATGAACGCTTATCCCGATTGCGAGCTTTCGGTTTATTTTACGGCACCGGCATCAGAAAGGGCCATGAAATCAATGGATAAATTGTTGCTACCCATTTTAATAGGGAAAACGGAAACCGAAAAAGTTGCTGTAATACTCAACTTTGTTCAAAAATCGATTCCATACAAGGTTGATGAGGCTCAATTCGGCAAGGAAAATTATCTTTTTGCTGATGAAACACTTTACTATCCATTCTCAGATTGTGAAGACCGGGCTATCCTTTTATCAAAGCTGGTGGAGAGATACACCGGACTTAAAACTATCGGGCTGGATTATCCCGAACATGTCTCTTTGGGTGTAAACTTTACAAAACCCATGCAAGGTGATTACATTATTTTTAATACGGAAAAATACTATATTTGTGATCCTACTTACATTGGGGCTAAAATTGGGATGGCAATGGGCTTTATGAAAGATCAAAACCCACGCATCATTTTAACGATTCCAAAAAACTGACCACCATGAATTGCCATAACCTTATCACACTAATAACCGCTATTCTTTTGATGAACTGGCTTGGCGTGCAAGGCCAAAAACTGATAACTACCGCAGGTCAGGCACAGGTTCGTGTCGAAACCAATATGACAAAGGCTCAATGCAAGGAACAAGCGCATGAACTGGCCATCATCAATGCAATAGAATTCGCTTTTGGAACTTGGGCTGAACAACAGACTGACATCGTCATAAAAGATGGCAAGGATTACTATAATATTATGGGAACAACAAAAGTTAAGGGAGAATGGGTCGAGACAGACAATGAGGAGTATTCCGAGGCGGTTGATGAATTTTCTACCAAGAACGGAAAGGAGGTTGTGACGTTCATCACCTGTAAGATCAGTGGAAAGGTAAGAAAAGCCACACCTAAAGCACTTATCCAGTACCAGCCGTTGAATTGTCCAGATATTCGTTGTCGCAAGACTGAATTTAATTCCGGAGAATCGCTCTACCTTTCATTTAAAAGTCCTGTTGACGGTTTTCTATCCGTTTTTCTGGAAGATGACGAATTGGTTTACAGGTTATTTCCTTACAGCAACCAAAGCGGCAGAGAGAATAGTGCTAACATGGTTAAAGCTGATAAAGAGTACTTGTTGTTTGCAAAAGACCCGAAATACAATTCATTCCCTGTGCAGGCTGATGAATATGAGTTGTATTCCGTAAAATCCTTTGAGTTTAACAACCTTTATGTGGTTTTTTCTGAGGAACCTTATGTCAAACCCATGCTCAATGCAGAGAAGTCCAGCGTTGAAAAAACAGCATACTTACTTCCTAAATCACTGACACCTAAAGATTTTCAGGCATGGCTTTCGGACAACAGAGCCAAAAGTCAGAGCTTCCTGGACGCCAGAATCAAAATAAAAATTGAAAATAAGTAAAACATCTGTCACATTTCCAAGAAATCCAGTACAAAACGATAAACAACCTTTAAAACTGACAACTATGAAAAACTTATTGAAAATCTCTACAGTGTTTGTATTAGCCATGATAATTGGGTTCCCTGTGATTGCCCAGAAAGATGATGCAGCAAAGAAAGAACTTACTACCAAGGCCACTAAGACCGCACGGAAAGAAGCTAAAAAACTCATTAAGGATGGGTTCAATGTGCCCCCTGGAGCCTTACCCCTCGACAAACAACTGGAAAATGCTTGGTTGAAACAATATGCCGTAGACGCTGAGGGATTGCCACAATATATAGTCGAAACAGGAAATTCCGTTGCCGAAACCCAGACCGCAGCCAAAATCCAGGCCACCGAAACGGCAAAGCTGAATCTTGCAGGAAGTATTACTACACAGATTGCTGCGTTGATTGAAAACAACATCGCCAACCAGCAGCTGAATAATGAGGAAGCAGCATCTGTAACCAAAACCATTGCCGCCTCGAAAAATATGATTGCCCAGGAATTAGGCAGAACGCTTATGCTGGTAGAGATTTACAAGAAGATCGGCAAGAACGTGGAATGTGATATCAGGCTGGCTTATGATTATAAAAACGCCAAAGAGATCGCCAAAAAAGTGATGCGCCAGGAACTTGAAAAACAGACTAATATCTTGCAGGATAAACTTGATAAGATCATGGACTTGAAATAGATAATTAGAGGAACCGGAGAAATTCTCCGGTTCTTTGTTTTTCAAAAGATGTCCCGATAAGCACCCGTACTAATGGAAATAAAAAAATCTACGCTCATTTTTTTTACTTTTTTCATTCTAGCTCATAGTTATGGGCAAATCACTGTTACAGCGGACAAGGTTATTCCCTGCGCAGTTCTACCAAATGTAATAGCACTTAGTCCGGATGGCAACACTTTAATCGCAGGTGGAAATTCAAAGAAACTCCGGGTTTTTGACACCAATTCAGGAAAAGAAATTGCGGTCGTTGTTTTCAAGGACGTCTTTTCCATTAATGATGTCCAATTTGCCCCTGACGGCAAGAGTTTTGCAGCAGTTGGTGACTATTGGTTGATTGTTTTTGATACCAAAACATTCGAGGCAAAATATTCCTTCACAGACACTCACGGAGTTTTTAATTCTATTTCTTTCAGTCCTGACAGTAAAAAACTAGCTGTTGCATATCATTACATAGCACGAATTTGGGATTTAACAACATTTGAATCTGAAGTTTTGTCCTCCGGGGGCAAAATTTTCAATCACATTGTTTGGTCTCCATCTGGGACTACCATTGCATTGAGCAATGAGTCGAACAATGTAGCGATTTGGGAAATCGGTAAACAGAAACGCCTGATGGCAAGTATCTCAGATAAAAGCATAATTAATGGTATTTCGTATGGCAAAAACGGTTCTCTTCTTTATTCTTGCTCCCCTTTAGGAGATATTAACATCCTTGATGTTTTATCTGGCGAAAAAATGAAACAATTGACTCTTACTGGTCATAGTCCTTATTTTGTTTTACCCGCATTTTCCACAGGGTCATTGATAAGTGGAGGCGAAGATGGTAGATTAATCTGTTGGGAAACTGATGATTACAACCCAAGAACGTTGATAGATTATCCAAAAGATCGGCTGTTGTCCTGTTCAATAAGTTATACGAGTAAGAAAATCGCACTCGGATTCTATAATAAATCTGTTCATATTCTTACAGTTAAAAATGATGATCTCCATTTAATTAAACAAATTGTGTCTACGAGCACACAACGTTGGCAGCAACAAGGTAAATTCGAGAAATCTGCGAATTATTTAAAACGTGTTAACGATTCTACAAGGATAAGGCAAATTGATCTTTTTACACAATGGGCTATTGATAGTCTCGGACAATCTGGAAAAACCTGGGCTTTTAATTCTACCGATTATGATGCGGATAATGAGATGTTCAAACTGAACTTCATCGATTATCCCCCGATTACTATTGATGTGCCGTTAAGTGAAGCAGAGAGCTTCGACCAATCAAGAAAAATACTACAATTCAAGAATCCAAAGTTTACATATGGGGATGAAGGCTATGTTTTGATGCATCTGGATATTGCAAATCCTGCAAATAGTAAAACATATACTTTTGATAAGAAGGAAGCGGTGGCGTTCAATCCAGAAAAACTGGAATTAGCGTTTGATCCGATAGTTATTTCAATACCCAAGGCAGAGCAAGGAACAGCCATTACAGAAAAACCAACTGCTCCTGCAGTTTTTTCAAAGCCTTCAGACGTTGACCAACAAATCCCCTCCACAAGCACAAGTTACCCGGAAGCATACGCATTAATTATTGGCAATGAAGATTATACAAAGTACAATTCAAACCTTTCACCAGAATCGAATGTTCCTTTTGCAAGGAATGATGCCAAGAGTTTCTATAATTATGCCTTGAAGGTTTTAGGTATCCCGGCTGAAAACATATTCTTCTTCACCGATGCGATCGGTTCTGTTATGAAAAGGGAAATCGAGAAAGTCTGCAAACTGGCGAACCTGAAGGAGGGCAAAACCGATCTCCTATTTTATTATGCAGGTCACGGGCTGCCAGATGAAGAAACCAAAGAATCATACATTCTACCTGTTGACATTAGCACGGAAAACCTGAAAGAAGGAATCAAACTAAAGGATTTGTACCAAAAATTCTCGGATTCAAAAGCACGCAGAACAATTGTCATCGTTGATGCCTGTTTCAGTGGTGAGGGAAGAAACCAATCGTTGCTTGCGGCAAGGGCAGTGAGGATTAAACCGCAGGAAGCCACCCTGACTGGCAACATAGTTGTCATGACAGCTGTAAAATCCGATCAGCGATCCTTGCCTTACAATCAACAGCAACATGGAATTTTCACCTATTTCTTATTGAAGCATCTGAAAGAAACCAACGGGAATGCCACGTTGGGTGATTTGGAGCAATATCTTGCTGAGGAGGTCCCAATATCATCTCTTAAGCTTTTTGGTATCGAACAGAGCCCCCAAATTTTCACTGGAACCGCAGTTGATGCTAATTGGAATGCGTGGACATTGAAAAAAAGCCGATAATAACACGAGACAGGTATGTCTGCACTTGAGTGACATACTATCTCATAAAACTTTATGCCTGAGTAAACGAATTCAATAAAACTAAGAAATTAACTTATGCATGTTAAATGGATTATATGTCTCATCCTTGCTCTTATAACAGAGCAGTCTTTCACCCAAAAGAATTATGAATTTAAAGGACAGATGAAAGATTTGAACTTCTACAGGTATCTACAAATAAGGGCTGCAACTGAGAACGATGTGGAATTTTTGGATGTCACTTCATCTTCATTTAAAAATAGGGTCGATGCGTACCCCGATTTGAAGGATTCCATTAAAAGTCGTTTTATAAAATGTGGGATGACCATATTACCAAACTACTCATCACTTGAATTTGAGAGGAAAGGATACAAAAAGGAAGAGACAATATTGTGTATTGTTTATATGAATCCGAAAGGAACGGAAAATTACACAACTGAAATGGCATTCATAAATTACAAAAAGGAACCTGTATATTATATTAGGAATTCTAATTTCTGGGGGTTCAACCAAACAGTAAAGAAAATTTTAGGTGCATTTGAGAATTACACCTTTCAATATGACGATTTCTTTTCAAAAAAGGCAGCCGCCTCAAACAACAACAGTAATAATCTAATTGGAAATATTCATCCGGAAATTGACACATCAATAAGAAATCAAAAAATCCCTATTGAAAAAATTCCGGTATCAGATGTTGATGTGAACATCCCTATTGGCATTCAATTACACCCCTATAGATTTGCCCTCATCATTGGGAATGAAGACTATAAATCATTCCAAAGCAACTTAAACTTTGAAGCAAATGTTGAATTTGCAAAAAATGATGCAGTCTCCTTCTAAGAATATGCTATTAAAACAATGGGTGTACCAGAAGAAAATGTGATATTATTATTGAATGCTGGCCAGGTTAAAATGAACACTTCCATTTCGAAAATGAAACTCTTGGCAAAAATTTCGGGAGGAAAAGCTGAATTAATCTTTTATTATGCCGGCCATGGTTTGCCAGATGAGACCTCAAAAGAACCATACCTTATTCCTGTTGATGTGAGCGGAAATAACATGAGTTATGCAATCAAACTGAAGGATGTTTATAAACAACTTTCCGAGTATCCATCTGAAAGAATAACCATATTTCTTGATGCCTGTTTCAGCGGAGGTGCAAGAGATCAGGCATTATTGGCGGTAAGAGGTGTAAGAATTAAACCTCAGGAAGAAGCTGTATCGGGACGAATTATTGTTTTTTCAGCCAGCAGTGGAGAACAATCAGCATCTGCCTATAAAGAAAAGACTCATGGAATGTTTACGTATTATCTGCTAAAGAAAATGCAAGAAACCAATGGGAATGTCAGCTACAGCGAGTTGGGTAATTATATAAATGAGAAAGTGAGTTTGAAATCTGTACTTGTAAATGAAAAGGAGCAGAATCCGCAAATATTGTTTAGTCCTGAACTACAAGGGAAATGGGAAAGCTGGACATTTAATTAAAACAAATTATTACATCCATCGCCTTTCAATGAAAACCTGGTTACAATGAAAACAAATACCCTCTTGATTATTGTCAACTTAATGATGCTGATCATCTCCTGTAAAAAAGATCCTGATGCACCAACTGGGGGTAATAAGATATTAATTGGCATCACAACAGTTGATACTCTATCATATCTGTTTGCAAAGGTTTCAACTCAATTGAATAGTACCGGGGGTAATCAAATCTCACAACATGGTCATTGTTGGAGTATTGAATCCAGTCCCGATATCGAAGATTCCCATACCACTCTTGGCAGTATAACCAGCCCACGCAAGTTCACAAGTGATTTATCAGGATTATCAGATAATACAAAGTATTTTATCCGGCCTTATTTTACATTTCAGGGCGGGACAATTTATGGCATTCAAAAAGGGATAACAACATTGAAAAGAGGGAAGCCAGTTGTAAATACAGGGGTAGCCTCAGAGATCACTATTTCCTCAGTCAAAATCACCGGGAGTTCAACTTTTGACAGTGGTTTTTCTATTACCCAAAAGGGAATTTGCTGGGATACTACTGCTTACCCTACTCTGTTAAAATCAATAGGCCATTCAGAAGAAGGTGCGGGAATTGGAGCTTTTATCAGTTCGATCACAGGGTTACTTGATAACAAAGTATATCATTTTTGCAGCTATGCAACCAATGAAAGGGGAACATCTTATGGCGTGACTAATCAACTCATTACAGTTGCAATTACCCAACCTACGGTCAGCACCCTTGATGTTACCAATATTACATTAACAAGCGCAGTATCAGGTGGCTTTGTTAGTAACGCTGGAAATGGTACTGTATCTACCCGTGGTGTTTGTTGGAACGCTTCCGGCAATCCAACGCTAACTAATTGCATCAATAAAACCCAGGATGGATCGGGTATTGGCAATTTCAGTAGTCAGATTAGTGGTCTCCTACAAGGAACAATCTATTTTGTTGCGGCTTACGCAACAAATGAAAAAGGAACTTCTTATGGTTTGATAAAGCAATTCACCACGACACCAATTGTTAAACCATCAGTTACAACAGCATCTATTAATAACATCATGAACACTGCTGCGATGAGTGGAGGGAATGTGACAAATTCTGGAAATGGGACAATAATAGCAAGAGGTGTTTGTTGGTCAACCAGTATTAATCCAACTATTGCGAATAACCACTCAACAAATGGGACCGGTGCAGGAGTTTTTACCAGCAACCTTACAAATTTAACAGGTAACACCCTATACTATGTTTGTGCTTATGCAACGAATGAGGTAGGTACGTGTTATGGGAATGAGTTGACATTTACGACACTTCCAAATCCTGTCATTCCAACAGTAAGTACAACCGCTGTAACCAACATCACCTCCACCACAGCCACTTGTGGTGGGAATGTAGTTTCAGATGGCGGATCACCTGTTACAGTTAGAGGGGTTTGTTGGAGTCAATCATCGAATCCTACTATAGGTAACAGCCATACTTCTGATGGAACCGGAATTGGGTCCTTTATTAGTACTCTTACCTCACTTTCTCCGAATTCATTTTATTTTGTAAGGGCTTATGCAACGAATATTGCAGGAACCTCCTATGGCAATAGCCAGACATTCAGCACTTTGTTACCAACTTGTGGAACAATGACAATTAATCACGTAGCCGGAACCACAGCACCTGTTACAAAAACGGTAACCTATGGCACAGTTACAAATATAACCGGTGAACCATCAAAATGTTGGATCACTAGTAATCTTGGCGCTGATCATCAGGCAACAGCCGTCAACGATGGTACCGAAGCCTCAGCAGGATGGTACTGGCAGTTTAACCGCAAGCAGGGTTACAAACATGATGG
>JBAXDH010000097.1:0-14233 GCA_037141055.1 bacterium
TCCAGACATTTAAGATCCGTTCTGACGGGTCTCTCGAAGCCTGGATGCGGCGAATCATGGTCAATACTGCGCTAAACTTTATCCGTGGGCGGCTGAAAGAGAAAAACTTCGTAAATATTGATCCCATCATTGATAAAATCGATTTCCATGAAGAGGATGAATCCAACTTTGAAAACCCATTTTTGAATGTGGACCGCGACAAGATCATGAAACTGATCTGCGAACTACCTGACGGCTACCGTACTGTATTCAACCTTTATGTTTTCGAACAATACGGACACAGGGAGGTTGCAGAACTCCTGGGATGTTCCGAAAATACATCCAAGTCACAGCTTTCAAAAGCCCGTGCCCTGCTGAGAAAAAAAATGAATCAACTGGTCAATTCCAATACATCGAAGACCTATGAAAAAGCATGATATTCCAACCGATGATTTCTTCAGGGAAGCACTGAAGTATCATCGGGTAACCCCTTCGGATGAAGCCAGGGCTGCATTCCTGAAGGACGCCCTGCAATTGCCTCCTCCTAAAACAAGAAATGGCAAAGGCATCGCTGGCCTTATCTTGTTCCTGCTCCTGGCGGGGACAGTGATTGTGGCTTTGTATCTTGCCACGGATAAGGATTCAGCGACACCCGGGACAAAGCAGGAAGTGCCGATGCCTGCAGCATCAGTTCCTGCCAGTCGCCCAGGTGCTGAGAAATCCGCTGAAACTGTTATATCTCATAGCGCCGCAGTGAATTCTCCAACCGGGGCGAAACAAACCGGGAAACCTGATCTCAGTCAACAGGTTCATCCTGTCAGAAAAAAAACAGTCGGGCTGAATACAACACAAAGCATCAATGACAGTAATTCCGATATTCTCAGTACAAATCAAGCAGGACTTACTGATAATACGCAATCTTCAACATCATTATCATCATCAGCAGCAGCAGCAAAGGCAATTGAAACACCTTCGGCACCAGAAAAAGGAGTTTCTGAAAAGGATGTGATTGCCGATGAAGCCATCACGGCATTGGTGCCGCCAGCGAAAAAGCATGAACCTGTACAAAGTGCCGGTTCGACCTCTGCAATAAAAACTGACACCCTGATCATTCCGGCTATAAACAGCACACAACCTGGTGTTACCAGGAGATCAGGGCCGAAATCAATGACCATAACGGGGGGAATATACTACACCCCGGAATGGATGTTCAACACCCTGGAGGGGACGAAGTTTGTCAGCAATTTCGGGATCGAGGGGATCATTCACTTTGGCAAATTCTCGGTGCGTACTGGTGCCGGATTGTCAATCGCCAAAGGCACAAACGAACTTCTTGTAAAGTACAATGAGTACATGGGCGACTACAGCAAACTGGATTCCATGTCGTTTACCTGGAATCCGCCCTCGCAGCAGTATGTTCCCAAGTTTTACATGAGCAACCAGGATGTATGGGACAGTTTGATGAAACTTGATTACGCGAAGGTGGTAAAACGGTATACCTATCTCCAGGTCCCCTTGATCCTCGGGTATGATTTCTGGGAATCGGACAGGCTTACCATCGGTTTCCGAACAGGACCTGTTTTATCAGTTCTCCTGGGTTCAAAACAATTATCGGCCGCTTATGACCCCGGGAAAAACCGTGTTGTCAGCGTCAATGACATCGCTCCCGAACAGGTGAGCCTTAACTGGCAGGTGATGGCGGGCATGGGCTTTGCTCTTCGCCTTACCGAATCTTTGCAGTTTGAAGTTGAGCCATCGGTAAAATATTATTTTAACTCGGTGTATGAAAAGCCTGCGAACAGCGCAAAGCCATGGTCCATAGGGGTGCGCGCAGCTTTTGTCGTGAAACTGTGATTTATTTACTATCTTCGGGCAACCTTTTGACTGTGGCGGGTTATATCTGCAGGGAATACAAACAATGCAAGTAATGAATACAATGCAGACAATGCAGACAATACAAACAATGCAATAAAAAAACATATTTCATTCATTTAAAACAGTTTCGCCATGAAAAAGTTATTATTCCAGATTTTATTCCTTCTGCCGGCACTTTCTTCCATGTCGCAGGCATTCCTCCTGGTCAGCGGCACGGTAACCGAACTGAATACGGGAAATCCTATTGCAAACCAGGCTGTGATCATCCACAATGATTCGTCTTCAGGAACGTATTTTTACCATACCACGCTTACCAACAGCTCCGGTTTTTATATGGATACGATCATAAACGGCGGGTCGCAGGGCAACCTGTACGTCGGCACCGTTGACTGCCAGAATTACATGCATCTCCAGTCATTCGTGTATACTCCGGCGCTGAATTCCTTTACCGCAGATTTCGCGATTTGCTATTCGAACAATCCGTGTGCTGCAGGTTTCACGCACCAGCAAACACAACCGCTAACCGTTCAATTCACCGATGCTTCGACCGGAGGCGGAAATTTGCGAAACTGGATGTTCGGCGACGGTTCAACCTCCAGCCAGGCCAACCCATCGCACACATACAGCGTGCCCGGATATTACGACGTGACCCTTACGATCGGAGCGCTGGGGACTACATGTTATAATGCGGTAACCCAGACGATACTGGTTCAGGATTCGACCGGAGGCGGTTGCCAGGCTGCATTTGTAATGATACCCGACAGTGTAAACACTCCTCCCAATACCTTTTATTTCGAGGATTACTCCTCAGGAAACAACATTCATTCCTACTTCTGGAACTTTGGAGACGGCACTTCCCAATATGTTACATTCCCGGGAAACCCAAACGTAGTTCACACATACCTGCAGGCCGGCACATATACCGCCTGTTTAACCATTCAAAGTGCCGACAGCAGCTGCTATGACATGACCTGCCTGACTTTCGTCATTGGCAGCGGTGGTGGATGCCAGGCCAACTTTACAGAATATTCCGACAGCGTGAACACAACAAACCAGTATCACTTTATCGATATGTCTGCCGGAAACATCATATCCTGGAACTGGAATTTCGGGGATCCTGCAAGCGGACCGAACAATATTTCATCCGTTCAGAATCCCGCACATATTTTTACAGTGCCCGGAACTTACAACGTATGCCTGACCATCCACGGAGCTGACACCACCTGTTATGATGTAACCTGCCATACGATTGTTGTCGGAGGCGGCAGCGGGTGCCAGGCTAATTTCTCCTACGGCACCGATCCGGCGCTGGGAGACCATACCATTGCTTTTACAGACCTTTCATCGGGCAACCCAACTGCATGGTCCTGGAGTTTTGGTGACGGCACTGCCGGCACTGTTCAGAACCCGGTGCACACGTATGCCGGTCCGGGCACCTACATTGTATGCCTGACCATCACCGGCAACAATTGCACGAGCACTTTCTGCCAGAATGTTGTAATCACAGACAGCACAGCATACCACCAGGTTTACGGACAGGTATTTGCAGGAAACTTCCCGGTTACAGACGGCCTCGCCATGATCTTCTCCGTTGACACTACCGGCAGCTATACTCCGTATGTTGCAGTTTTCCCGTTAGATTCAAACGGCGTATATTATTTCACCATGGTTCCGGACGGAAATTACTATATTCTTGCCATTCCTTTCGATCCAAGCGGCTACCTGCCAACGTATTACGGAAACACCATCAGCTGGACACAGGCCACATTGATTTCACTCGGAACACCAAACAATCCTTACAACATCAACCTTGTTCTCTCCGACCAGATGACCCCGGGACCGGGTTCGGCCTCAGGGCAGATCAACATGGGCGACGTAAGTAATTCCATGGTCGATAAAGTTAATATGATCCTGCTCAATTCCCAGGGCAAAGCAATTGGATTTACACCTGTTTCAACCACCGGGGAATTTGACTTTTCAACGCTGGCTTACGGCACATACTATCTGCATGCTGAAATGCCGGGCATTACCAGCGATTATGTCATGTTCACGGTTTCAGCCGCCAAACCTCATACAGACGTTGTCATGACTTTCACCGGGAACAAGATCCTTGGAATCGGAGAAACAGCAGCACTTGCCAGCAGCTGGTCGGTATTTCCGAATCCTGTCGTTGAAAAACTGACAATAAACATTGAACTAAAACAGGGCATAAATGCAGAAGCCGGTATTTATGACATGACCGGACGACTTGTGGAAAACAAAAGGGTGTTCCTGAATGAAGGGATTAATACGATTGACATTTCCACTGCTTCGCTGCCTTCGGGCATTTACTTCCTGAGGCTTTTCTCAAAAGAAGGATTGCTGTTCAGTACTAAGCTGGTCAAAACTCAGTAAATAAAATCACCACGAAGACGCAAAGACGCGAAGTATATGAATAAATAATGAGCGTATCAGCGTTTTCGCGCTGATAAAAAGTTCTAAAAAGCCCTGCCGGAGTTTACAATTCCGGCGGGGTTTTTTGTTTATTCTTTCACAAAGATTTGGTACTTTTGCCGCGTTACGTAACTCCCAAAAAACCTTCCACATGATCAACAACAACTTTGCAAGGAGACACAACGGTCCCTTTGGTGATGAGATCAATATGATGCTCGAAAAAATCGGCGTTAAATCCCTGGATCAGCTTATCGACCAGACAGTTCCCTCCTCCATCCGGATGAAAGAGCCACTCAACCTGCCAACCGGCATGAATGAATACCAGTACCTCAACCATATCAGATCCATCGGGGCAAAAAACAAACTGAACAAGAGTTTTATCGGACTTGGCTATTACGACACCATCGTTCCGGCTGTCATCCAGAGAAACATCCTGGAAAACCCGGGATGGTACACCGCATACACTCCTTACCAGGCTGAAATTTCCCAGGGAAGGCTTGAGGCGTTGCTGAATTTCCAAACGATGGTCTGCGATCTCACCGCCATGCCGATTGCGAATGCTTCCCTGCTGGATGAAGGAACTGCCGCATCCGAGGCCATGATCATGCTGTATAACAGCCGTTCAAGGGATGCCGTAAAAAGAGGTGCAAACCAGTTTTTCGTCTCTAAAAACCTCTTCCCGCAATCGATCGATGTGATCCGTACCCGGGCAATTCCACTGGGAATAGAACTTGTCATTGGGAAACAGCATGAATTTGAATTCAACGACATGGTTTTCGGTTGCGTGATCCAGTATCCCAATCAGCGCGGTGTTGTTTGTGATTTTTCATCATTTGTTGAGAAAGCACACAATGCAGGGGCGATGGTTGCTGTTGCAGCCGACCTGCTGAGTTTGACATTGCTTACCCCCCCGGGGGAATGGGGTGCCGACATTGTTTTCGGCTCCACCCAGCGTTTTGGAATTCCGATGGGATACGGCGGGCCGCATGCCGCTTATTTTGCAACCCGCGACGAATACAAGCGCCAGATGCCGGGCCGCATCATCGGGGTTTCTGTCGATGCCAACGGCAACAGGGCGCTCAGGATGGCGCTGCAAACCCGCGAGCAGCATATCAAACGTGAAAAAGCGACCTCCAACATCTGCACATCCCAGGTATTGCTTGCCGTGATGGCAGGAATGTACGCCGTGTATCACGGACCGAAAGGCCTTAGGCAGATCGCACGCCATATCAATATACTGGCCGGTGTTTTATCACAGGAACTTCAGAAATACGGTTACAAGCAATTAAACAGCCATTTTTTCGACACGGTTCTGATCGAGTTGCCTGACGGAGTTGCTGCCGAAGGAATCCGCACAGCATCGCTGGCACGCGGGATGAACCTTCGCTATTTCGATGCAAAGCGCATCGGTGTGAGTATTGATGAAACAGCGTCTCTTTCCGACATCAACATCCTTGTAGGGATATTTGCCCGGGCCAATGGCAAACCATACACCGAATTTGTATGCAACCCGGCCGAATGCGAACTGATTTCCACCATTCCGCAGAATCTTTCACGCACGTCAGCCTACCTGACAAACAAAGTATTCAACAGCTATCATTCCGAAACGGAGATGATGCGTTATATCAAAAAGCTTGAAATCAAGGACCTGGCATTGAACCGTTCGATGATCCCGCTGGGCTCATGCACCATGAAACTGAACGCTGCCGCCGAATTATTCGCACTCAGTTACCCGGAATTCGGAGGGATCCATCCGTTTGTGCCGAAAGACCAGGCCGCAGGCTACCAGTTCCTCATCGATGAACTGGCCAAAGATCTTGCTATCATCACCGGATTTGAGGCAGTATCGTTCATGCCCAATTCGGGCGCCGCCGGGGAATATGCAGGTTTGATGGTGATCCGCCAGTTTCATATCGCAAACGGGCAGGGACACCGCGATGTTTGCATCATCCCGTCATCGGCACACGGCACAAATCCAGCCAGCGCAGCCATGGCTGGGATGAAAGTAGTCGTGGTCAAATGCGATGAGAAAGGGAACATCGACCTCGCTGACCTCCGGGAAAAGGCGGTTCAGTACAGACACACCCTTTCGTCGCTGATGGTTACCTATCCTTCAACCCATGGCGTATTTGAAGAGGAAATTCTCGATATCATCAGCATCATCCATGATAACGGAGGACAGGTTTATATGGACGGCGCCAACATGAATGCACAGGTCGGGCTGACGAATCCCGGAATTATCAAAGCTGACGTTTGTCACCTGAACCTGCATAAAACCTTCGCCATTCCTCATGGCGGTGGCGGACCGGGAGAAGGCCCGATCGCAGTTGCAAAACATCTTGCGCCTTTTTTACCAAAACACGTATGTGTCGAAACCGGAGGTAAGGAGGGCATTACCGCTGTTGCATCCGCGCCTTATGGCAGTGCGCTTATCCTGACCATTTCCTATGCCTACATTAAACTGCTGGGCGGCGGTGGACTTACCGAAGCCACCAAAATGGCTATCCTTAATGCCAACTACCTGAAGTCATGCCTCGAACCACATTTTCCGATCCTTTATTCGGGGAAGAACGGACGCTGTGCCCATGAAATGATCGTTGACTGCAACGGCATCAGCCGCCAGACTGGCATTGGCGCCATCGATATTGCAAAGCGCCTGATGGATTATGGTTTCCACGCACCCACTGTTGCGTTCCCCGTACACGGAACCCTGATGGTTGAACCGACCGAAAGCGAACCCTATTCGGAACTCAACCGATTTCTTGAAGCGATGATCTCCATCAAAGGAGAAATTGATGAGATCGCATCAGGTAAAGCGGATAAAATGGTTAACGTGATCATGAAAGCTCCCCATACCGCTCAAATGGTTTCGGCCGATGAATGGGACCTTCCGTATTCCCGCCAAAAAGCAGCGTTCCCGGTTGATTCGCTGAAGGAAGATAAATACTGGCCCACCGTGACGAGGATCGACGATGCGTTCGGGGATAGGAACCTGGCGTGTACTGCCTAGCGAAATGGTGAAATAGCGAAATGGCGAAATTTACCCCATAAAACGGGTTTTGCTATTTCGCTTTTTCTTTTACCCACACTGATATTTCTTCTATGGCGGTTTTTGCCTGTTTCATGATTCCGAGGTAACTCAGGAAGCCGTGGATCATGTCCTCGTACACCGAAAGTTTTACCGGGACACCGGCTTCTTCCAGGCGGTTCGCGTAGGCAAGTCCTTCATCCCGCAGCGGATCATAGCCTGAAATGATCACCATTGCCGGCGGAAGCCCCGACAGATCGGCTGCCAGCAATGGAGCAACATAAAAATTCGCAGCATCTTCAGCTTTTCCGAGGTATTTATCCCAGAACCATTGCATATCGCCCTTTGTGAGCCCAAAACCATCGGCGAATTCACAATAGGAGGGTTTTTCGGGGATACAATAATCCGTGACCGGGTAAATTAAAACCTGGCCTGCCAAATGCAGCGACGGCCCATGGGCTGTCGCTGCGAATTCATCACGAATACGAATAGCCGTTACGGTTGCGAGGTTTCCACCGGCGCTGTCTCCAGCCACAAATATCCGGCAAGGGTCACCACTCCATTCGCAACAATGCTCTGCAACCCATCGCGTTGCGGCAAGGCAATCGTCGGTTGCCGCAGGGAATCTGTTTTCCGGTGAAAGCCTGTAATCAACGGAAACAACGACACATCTGGAGAAGGAACAAAGATGGGTGCATATTGGATCGTAGGCATCCAGACGAAAAAACACCCATCCGCCACCGTGAAAGAAGACAATGACCGGAAACGGACCTTCACCGGCAGGGTTATATATCCTGACCGCAACATCACCTCCCGGCCCGACGAATGAAGTAGTTTTGACAGATCCAACCGCGATCACCGGGATTCTCATCCGGGCGTAACCCTGTTCAACCATTTCGCGGGCGAATTCCAGCGGAACCGATCGGATATCGGGGGGCCCTGCAACCGCGATGGCCGTGAGAAGTGCTTTGGCTTTCGGATCGAGCTCCATTGTTCTACATTTCATCGATGCAGCCCCTGATCTTCTGCCATGAATGTTCGATGTCATTATCAAGGCCGACGGAGAAGCGCACCAGGCCCTCCGACAATCCCATTTCACGCTGAATCTCTTCCGGCACCTCGGAAGATGTGCTTTTCCCGGAATTGCTGAAAAGCGTTTTGAAATAACCCAGGCTGACGGCAAGGTAGCCGACTCCGGCCAGTTCCATCTTCTCCATCAGTTTTGCAGCGCGATCGGCGGTGACCATGTCAATGGCGATCAGCCCGCCAAACCCGAATTCGGGTTTCATCATCTTCAGCATGACCTTATGGCCTTTGTGCTCCGGCAGCCCTGGATAATTGATCTTTACGCCATACTCTTTGAACTTTTCGGCAAGATATTGAGCATTATTGCTGTGCTGTTTCATACGGATATGCAACGTATGCAGGTTCTTCAGGATGCTTGAGGAACGCAAAGGATCCAAGGCAGGGCCAAGCAGCATGGCAGTTCCCGCATTCACGTCGCTCAGGGAATTGATGAATTCATTGGATGCACAAATTGCGCCGGCAACACAGTCGTTTTTGCCGTTGATGAACTTGGTCATGCTGTAAACCACTACGTGGGCCCCGAGTTTGAACGGTGCAATGATCATCGGGGTAAAGGTATTGTCGACAACCAGTTTGATGTTGTGATCATCGGATATCTTTGCCAGGGCAGGGATGTCCGATATCTGCAACAGCGGGTTGGTCATCGATTCTGTATAGATAATTTTCGTGTTGGGCCGGATTGCCTGCTTCACAAGGCTGAGATTCGTGATATCGACAAACGTGACATCAATGTTGAATTTCTTCACGTAGTTGAACAGGAAAGCGAACGTGCCTCCATAGGTGGTCAGGCTGCAGACGATGTGGTCGCCGCTGTTGCAAAGCTGGAGGATTGAACAGGTTATCGCCGCCATTCCCGAGGCAGTCACCCATGCCGATTCGGTTCCTTCCATGACAGCAAGTGCGTCTGCAAGGTATTTGTTGCTGGGGTTCCAGTGACGGGAATAAAGGAAACACCCTTCGGCATCCCCGTGGAATGTGTCCATCATGGTTTTTGCCTGCATGAATGTAAAGGTAGCTGAATCGCACACGGATGGATTCACGTCTCCGTATTCCCCGAATTGGAGGAGTTCGAAGATCTTGGTTGAAGGATCGTTTTTCATGGATGTCAGAATTGTAATTTCAGATTTTGAGTTAGTGACAGTAAATCGGAGTTTGAGCAGGATACGGAAGATCAAAATTAGTCAAAAAATCTCCATAAACAATGCTGTTGTTTAACGGACACTTTAACTCAGGGATTACATCGGCTCATTGGCAAATTCTTTGTTACTTTGCCTTTTATTTCCCTAATTTTCAGTCCATGAAAACAAAGAATTTCTCATCCATTTTGAGGCTCCTGCCGGCACTTGCCATGTTAATCCCGGTTATCATTCACGCCCAGGACGGGCAAATGATAAAAAGACTTGCGGGGAGCTGGTCTGGAACGCTGAAGGCTCAAAGCACGGAACTCAGGCTGGTCATGAACGTTTCTTTCAATGCAGCCGACAGCATGATCGTCACGTTCGACAGCCCCGACCAGGGAGCAAGGGATCTGCCGACCAGCAAAGTCAGGGTTGTGAACGACTCAATTTTTGTATCGGCGAAATCGATCGGGGGTAAATTCACAGGGAAGATCAGCGAAGGCTTTACCTCCATCCCCGGATCATGGAAACAGAGCGGCATGTCATTCCCGCTGACCCTGGAAAGGCTTGAAAAAAGAATCACGGTAAACCGCCCGCAGGAACCGAAACCTCCATTTCCCTACCGGTCGGAGGAGGTAACCTTTCCAAACATTCCGGGAGGGTTTGACCTTGCAGGAACTTTGACAATGCCGGAAAAGGAAGGCCGCTATCCTGCCGCCATCCTGATCACGGGTTCTGGTCCGCAAAACCGTAACGAGGAACTGCTCGGGCACAAGCCATTTCTTGTCCTGGCCGACTGGCTCACCAGGCAGGGGTTTGCCGTGCTGCGTTATGACGACCGCGGTGTGGCGAAGTCGAAAGGAGACTTTAAAACCGCAACCTCGATCGATTTTGCAACAGATGCGGAATCTGCGCTCAATTTCCTGAAAAAACACGCGGATATTGATTCTTCAAAGATCGGTTTTATTGGCCACAGCGAAGGCGGCCTCATCGCTCCGATCGTTGCATCGCGGCGGAGTGATGTCGCATTTATCGTGCTCATGGCCGGCCCGGGTCTTAAAGGCGAACAGATGCTCCTGCTTCAGAGTGCATTAATTTCGAAAGCGGAAGGGTCGGATGAGAAAACCATCAAGGCAAACGACAAACTAAGCAGGGATATGTATTCGGTGCTGAAGAAGAACAGTGACAACACCAAAGCCATCACCAAACTGAAAATACTCATCCGCGATTTTGACAAAAAGAATGCAAAGGACACCAGCTATCATCCAATGTCTGAACAGGAACTGAATGCGCAGGTTGAAAGCCTCACATCTCCCTGGTTCCGGTGTTTTCTCACGCTCAATCCCCAGGATTACATATCAGGCGTACATTGCCCGATCCTCGCCATCAATGGAAGCCTTGACCTGCAGGTACCCCCCAAAGAGAACCTGGAAGCAGTTGAAAAAGCACTGATTTTTGGAGGGAACTCAGTCTACATGATTGAAGAATTGCAGGGGCTCAACCACCTTTTTCAGACAGCCACTACAGGCAGCCCGACAGAATACTCTAAAATTGAAGAAACCATTTCCCCAGCAGCTTTGGAACTGATCGGGAAATGGTTGCAGAAGAATGTTGCCCGGTAAAAAAAGCGGACAGGCGGACAGGCCCAATCAAACAATCACCGCAAAATGGTTCCATCATCACCTCAGCAAAAAATGAATCAATCCTGAGCTGATTTATCTATATCTTTGCTCATGAGGGAAGAATGTTGCTGCCTTCGGCTTATAATTACGCTGCCTTCGGCTTCGCTCAGGCAACGGGAAAGAAATTGACATGAAACAGGGCTGGATGTATATTTTAGAATGTGCCGATGGCAGTTATTACACGGGAAGCACTAATAATCTTGAGCTTAGGTTACAGCAGCACCAGGCGGGAGAAGGTGCAAACCACACAAAAAAGAGACTGCCTGTGAAGCTGGTTTATTTTGAGGAGTTCTACAGAATTGATGAAGCATTTTACAGAGAGAAACAAGTGCAGGGTTGGAGCAGAAAAAAGAAAGAAGCTTTGATTAATGGCAGGTTTAATGAACTGAATAAACTTTCAGAATGCCAGAATGAAACTCATTATAAAAATGCTGCCTTCGACTTCGCTCAGGCAGCGGGGGAAAATCGGTGGTTGAGCGGAGCCGAAACCACCGACTTCGCTCAGGCAGCGGGGGAAAACCGGTGGTTGAGCGGAGCCGAAACCACCAGTAATAAATCAGAAAAAGAACCTAAATAAATCACTCTTACGACATGGACAAATCAATTCACGCGATATCCCCGATCGATGGCCGGTATTGCAAAATCACGGAGCCGCTGGCCTGGTTTTTCTCCGAAGGTGCAGTTATTCGCTACCGGTTGCTCGTGGAGGTGGAGTATTTCATTGCGCTGTGCCGGATACCTCTTCCGCAACTCAAGGGATTTGAAAAAAAACTGTTTCCCAAACTCAGGGATATTTATGAAAAGTTTGAGCATGAAGATGCATCCCGGGTGAAAGAAATTGAACAGGAAACAAACCATGATGTCAAGGCCATCGAGTACTATCTGAAAGAGCAGTTTGACCTTCTCGGGGCGGGCGAATTCAAAGAGTTCATTCATTTCGGACTTACTTCGCAGGACATCAACAATACCGCCTTTCCACTGGCGATGCGCGATGCCTACCGGGATATCATGGAACCAGCATTGGAGGCAATCTATGGCGATCTTCTTGACCGGTCAAGGGAATGGCAACTCATTCCGATGCTTGCCCGCACACATGGCCAGCCAGCCTCCCCCACCACCGTTGGCAAGGAACTATACGTATTTGCCGAACGCCTTGGAATGCAGCTTGCGTTGCTGGAAACAATTCCTGTTTCGGCCAAATTCGGTGGCGCCACCGGGAATTTCAATGCGCATGCGGTGGCTTACCCGGGAGTCGACTGGGTGAAATTCGCCAATAAATTCGTCAACGAAACCCTTGGACTGGAGCGCTGCCAGACAACCACGCAGATCGAGCACTATGACAACATGGCCGCTTTCTTCGACAACCTGAAGCGCATCAACACGATCCTGATCGACCTCGACCGTGATATGTGGACCTATATTTCAATGGATTACTTCAAACAAAAAGTGAAGGCAACTGAAACTGGTTCATCCACCATGCCGCACAAAGTGAATCCCATTGATTTTGAAAATTCCGAAGGCAACCTGGGCCTTGCAAACGCGATCTTTGAACATTTGTCGGCCAAACTTCCGGTGTCGCGCCTGCAGCGCGACCTCACCGACTCAACGGTCATCAGGAACATCGGGGTTCCCATGGCCCATTCGCTGATTGCGTATAAATCGCTGCTCAGGGGTTTGAGCAAACTGATTCTCAACGAGTCAAAAATCAGAAAGGATCTTGATGAGAACTGGGCGGTCGTGTCAGAAGCCGTTCAAACCATCCTGCGGCGTGAGAATTTTCCAAATCCATATGAGGCTCTGAAGGAACTCACCCGCGGCAACGAGGGAATCACTAAACTGACCATGCACAAATTCATTGACAAGCTAAAAGTTCCCAAAAATGTAAAGGATGAACTGAAGGCCATCTCCCCGGAAAACTATACCGGGATCATCCCCGAAATTTAATGACCGCATACCAAAACAATTGTCCGGAAAAATGACATATCCTTTTTCGACCAGTAACATTTACATCACTATTAAAAAAGCATGGGCCGACCAGCCGCTGATCATCATTATGGTCATGGCAATAGTGTTCAGGTTGCTTGCTTCCATTTTCGCCAAAGGCTGGGGCATGCTCGACGATCATTTTCTGGTGATCGAAGCACCCCAGTCGTGGGTTTATGGCTATGATTACAATGCATGGCTTCCGGGCAGCAAAGGCAACTCCGGTCCGACCGGCCACAATTTTTTCTACCCGGGATTCAATTACCTGGTATTCTCCCTGATGAAATGGGGGCACATCAACGATCCGCAATTCAAAATGCTGCTCGTGCGTATTTTACACGGTGCATTTTCGCTTATCACGGTATATTACGGTTACCGGATCGTTGAAACCATGAGTGATAAACGGTCGGCAAAACTGGCCGGAATTTTGCTTGCGCTCTATTTTTTCATGCCATGGATCAGCGTAAGAAACCTTGTGGAATCAGTATGCATTCCTTTCCTGGTGCTGGGTTTCTGGACAATCATCAAACCCTTGAAAAATCCAAAGTCATTCGGGCCGTGGTTCCTGTCGGGCATCCTGTTCGGACTGGCCTCGGATGTCCGTTACCAGTCGGTGCTTTTTCCTGTTGGACTGGCCATGCTCCTGCTCTTCCAGTGGAAGTGGAAAGAAACGGCCGGCATTGCACTGGGGGTGTTTTGTTCTTTCCTGCTTGTTCAAACCATGATCGACATTTTTATCTGGGGATACCCTTTTGCAGAATTCAAAGGGTATATCAGGGTCAACATCACCGACCGCAACTCCTACTTCAACCTGCCCTGGTACAATTATTTCCTCACCGTGGGCGGAATCCTGCTGCCACCTTTAAGCCTGTTCTTTTTCTATGGTTTTTTCCGCGGATGGAAACGTTATTCGATCATCGTCATTCCCGCTGTCCTGTTTTTTGTTTTTCATTCATATTTCCCAAACAAGCAGGAAAGGTTCATCCTCCCGTTCATCCCTTTTTTCATCATGGTAGGTTCCATGGGATATTACCAGTATACAGCCTCGT
>JBAXDH010000098.1:0-14232 GCA_037141055.1 bacterium
TCTCTTGACGGGACCGAGAAGCTTTCAACCAACGTGTTGCCATCCCTCGACAACCAAACCACCATCCCCTTCAACTTCATCAAAACCGCGGGAGACAATTTCACCATCGAAGCCGCCCGGATAGAAAATGTTCCCGCCCAGTTGTACCTCACCGACCTGAAGCTGAACAAAACACAGAACCTGGTTGAGAACCCGGTATATGCCTTTACTTCCGCCGATGGCGACGACCCTGCACGCTTTGTGCTTTCTTTCAGCCATGTGGGTATTGGAGAAACCACCCAAACGAACAGCAGCATATATGCATACGACAACAACCTCTACCTGGTCAGCCCCGGCAATGCGCGGCTTGAAGTATACGACCTTACCGGCCGGAAGTTGCTGGCAGAAGAGATCAACAGCACGGGTTTGTACAAGGCCAGCCTCAGCGTGCCGACAGGCTATTACGTGGTGCGCTTAACCACGGGAACAAAGGTTGCAGTAACGAAAGTATTCATCAGGTCATAACCGAAAACACACACCACACATGAAATCAATTAAAAAAATAATTCTCACCCTTACCTTTCTTTTTACCGGGATGTTTGTTTTCAACGCGCTTGCCGATCAACCCCTTGACAATCCGCCACCTCCTCCCGGCGGAGGGCATGGCGGTGGCGGAAACCAGCAGGGCGCTCCTATCGACGGCGGGCTTGGCATTCTTTTGATGCTCGGCGCCGGTTATGGAGCAAAGAAACTTTACAAAGCCCGCCAGGAGAAAAAGGAGGAAGAGCAGGTAAACTAAACAACAATCATGATACTGTTGCCGGGAACTGCCTGATAGAAGGTGGCTCCCGGTTTTTTTTGCCATTGCCAGGGTCGTAAACCCCGTGGGGGAAGTGCAGGGGCAGGTGTGACTCGTCCTCACATTTTCTCTGCGACAGATTAATTCATAGTTTTTTATATCTTTGCCGGCCATAACAAACTATACAGGCTTAGATATTCTCTAAAAATTGGACTTACCCGGAAGCACTTTTGGCCGTTTCAGGCCAACCTCGCATAAACTTTACCTGCTGATATTCTGCATGTTTCTATTTCGGACCGGGGTTTCGCAGATTCCCCCGGGTTATTACAACCAGGCTGCCGGTTTGAGCGGGGCGGCATTGAAAACAGCGCTGCACAAGATCATCCGGGGCCATACGCGTTATTCGTACGACTATTTATGGACCTCCTTCGTCACAACGGATGACAAGCCCAATGGTAAAGTGTGGGATATTTACAGCGACATTCCGGATGGCACCCCAAACGGGAATCCTCCTTATGTTTTTACGTTTATTACCAACCAGTGTGCCACGACCCCCGGCTATGAGGGAGCTTGCTACAACCGTGAGCATTCCTTTCCGAAAAGCTGGTTCGGCGCTGTTTTAAGCGATACCATGTATTCGGATATGTTTCACCTCTATCCGACCGACAGCAAGGTAAACAGCATGCGGAACAATAATCCGTACGGACAGGTTGGCACAGCTTCCTGGACTTCAATGAATGGAAGTAAACTTGGGACTTGTATCACCCCGGGCTATACAGGAACGGTATTTGAACCCAGGGATGATTTCAAAGGCGACATTGCTCGTTCATATTTTTATATGGCTACGAGGTACGAAAGCTGCATTGCCTCCTGGCAAACCAACACAGGTGCTGATGCTGTGCTCGATGGCACGTCTTATCCATGTTACGATCAATGGTTCATTGATTTATTGCTTGCCTGGAATGTCGCCGATCCTGTCAGCCAGAAGGAAATTGACCGCAACAACGAAATATACACGACGTACCAGCACAACCGAAACCCATATATAGACCACCCGGAATATGTGGGTGTTGTCTGGGGCCCGGTGGTGATCAAGGCGGAACCGACCAGCCATCCGACCAATTTTACCGCTGTTGCCGGTTCTCCGGCATACAGTGCGATCGCACTAAGCTGGACAGATGCCATCGGCACGGTGCTTCCCGATGGTTATCTGATCAAGGGAAGTACGGTAAGTTTTGCGGCAATCACAGATCCTGTTGACGGAACGGCAGTTGCAGACGGCGGATTGAACAAAAATGTCGGCACTGGCGTGCAAACGTATTCCTTCACCGGCCTTAATGCCTCCACTGCATACTATTTTAAAATTTATTCATACACCAATACCGGGCTCAACATCAATTATAAAACGCTCCCTCTTCCAATTCAGTCCGCTTCCCTGGTTACGGGGGCAAATACGGGAACCGGGACCCTCCAGGCAGGTGATATTGCAATAATTGAAGTAAATTCAACAGATCCCGACAGGGTGTCATTTGTCGCGTTTAAGCAGATAGATGCCGGGACTGTAATTAATTTTACCGACAACGGCTATTCAGATGTCAATACCGTAAGAACAGGTGAAGGATTTCTCATCTATACTGCGCCATCAACCATTGCTGCAGGCACAGTGGTTTCATGGTACAGCGGGATGACTATGGCGGGAACAGGCTGGAGTGCGGGATCTGGATCATTTTCATTGTCTACAAACGGAGATCAGGTGTTTGCATTCCTCGGCACCTGGGGGGGCGGTCACACATTATTATACGGAGTAAATACTGGAACCAATTCGGCCTGGCTAATAACAGGAGCGACTGCAACCTCAAATACTTCATTTCTCCCAGCCGTCCTTACTGACCATGTTAATGCGTTGGTCCTTCAGGCCAATAACTGCAACTATAATTTAATTACCGGCGGGACGACCAACGCTTTAGGCAGTCTGATCGCATATCCTTCCAACTGGGCGACAAGCAGCAGTAACATCCCGACCCCATCCTGGAACTTTAGTGTAAACACCATCACGACAATCAGCCAAAATGCAGCTGTTGAAGACATTCTCATTGGTGCCGGTGAAACATTGACTATTTCTGCAACAAAACATTTTATTGTCAACGGAACCCTGACCAATATCGCCGGTCAATAAATCGTCGTTGTTCCGTTCACGGTAAGTTTGAATGACGGGTTGATGGTAAGACTTGCTCCGCTTTCGATGACGAGATTGTTGCATGCAGCCCCGGTGGTGCTGATAAAGGGAAGATAAGCGCGTGCCGGGATATAGACATCAGTGGATGCAGTAGGTACGCCACCGTCCCAGTTCGCTGCAGTATTCCAGTCCTGGGGTGTGCCGCTTGTTCCACCGAGCCATAAACCGGTCACAGAAACGGTAACATCATCAATGCCCCAGTAATATTCATTTGATCCTGAAAAGTTCCATTTGAACCTGACCTGGCTTTGACCAGCCACTCCGGCGATTACCTGGTTGAAGGAGGCAGGATTGGTTGTGGAAGCAGTCCACTGCTGGATTTGAGTCCATGAAACTCCATTGTCAATGGAATAGGAAAGTGTAGCAGAGGAGGCAGTCTTCACACGGAAATAATGGTTGAATTTCAAATAAACAGAAGCATAGATTGACAGATCAATCGTAGGACTGATAAGGTCGGCATTTTGAGTGTTTCCTGCGCCATAGCCGTTGCTGTTCAGATAGGCATAATTGCCGGTTAGTGCCGGCACACCGGAACCTGTGATGATCCCGAATTGCCATATTTGCCCGTTCCCCTGGTGGTCAACCTGTGACCAGCAGTTTGGAATTGTCACGTTGGTGTAACTTTCGGTGAACGGTGGCCCGTATGTGCTGCAAACAGTAGTAAAGATCCCATCACTTCCGTTGATGGTTCCGTCACTGTTGGTTCCAACCAGCCGGTAATGGTAGGTAGTACCTGCTGTAAGTCCGCTGATGCCGGCGTTCACATTCACAATCGTGGTCCCTGATCCTGCAGAAAGGGATGTCGTTGAATTCCCATAACCTGTTGTTGTTCCCCATTCGTAATGATAGGTTGAAGATTGTCCGCCAGGGTTTATAGTACCGTTGAGGGTTGCCGCCACGGTGGTGACAGCTGTGGCAGGTAGTGTGGTGATGAGGGGCGGGCTTGGAAATTTAAATGATGCAATTTTTGTGGCCCATGGACACCAGCCGCCGTAAGTCCCGACATATTCCTGGGTGGTCCAGAATGTTATATTGTCGGATGGGTCAATATTCATGGCTGTATAATCACCCCAGCGCGAATAGGTTGTCATGGAAACCGTGCCGGTCTGAATAATTCCCTCGGCAACAGTCATCTGGTTTAAGGGATCCGAAGCTTTTCTCCCTGTGAAATAAATGGAAGGAAACATGGTGCTGCTAGAAACTGAGTAGGCCAGTCCGATATCTCCCATGGCATTCATGGCGATACTGCCCATCCATCTGGATTTGCCATCTCCAGGGGCGTAGGTTGACTGCTGATAAAGAGAAAAAGTTGAACCTGTTTTTCGGTATTCGTACCATCTTATTCCTGCGACATTGCTGCCCGTGTTTACACTGTGGCAGGTTAGAAATGTTCCATAGCTTCCAAAATTCCGATATTGGTTCCTGAACATCAAACGGTCGCCTAAGGCATCAAGAGACAAGGTTCCCTGCTCAGGAACTGAACCGGATCCCATCTCAGTATAAGCAGTTACGGGAAGTGCCGTGACATATGTAAATGTCGAGTTTGATGTTGTAACCCAATCTGTATGCAGAGCCCAAAGCCTTAATTCCGAGGTGCCATTTATGTAAACAAAATAGTTAGGAGTGCCAACGGCAGGAAGCGTTCCGTCACAATCGGAGGGCAGCATGGCCCAACATGAACTCCCTTTTGCAGATCCAGACCCACCAAGAGTTTCAGTTTTAAAATAAATCATCTGTGCACTGGCATCACCGATTAGCATTTTACTTCGGTCCAATACACATGCACTTGCCCCAATATAAACATTTGGGGTTACATTCAGGTTGAAACGGTTCACCGCCATATAGTAGCCGTCTTGCCATACGCCAAGTTTGGGATAGTCGGGCATGTAGTCGAACTGGAATGCATAACGGTAATAGGCACCGGTAGGATCACTGGTAGTTGATACAGCTACCATCTCGTATTGCGTGTAATTAGGATAACTGCCGCATTTTATGGCAAACTGGCTGATGATCCACCTGTCTGCATTTTCATCATACAGTACGATAGCGTCACCGTCGTTGTGGCCAGTCCAGTTTCCGTTGAACCCAGTCCATAGGGTAGAGGTCTGGACGGGACCATATAATGATGTGCCAGTTTTACTGTATATCTGAAGCATACTGTTGGCAACTTCCACATAATGGTTCGGTCCAACATCCGCGGCAGGATCAGGGGGTGTAACACGTAAAGTATTCGCAGCATTTGTAATGCCTGCAAAATTTATTAGAGGAACTGTTGCGGGGGCATCTCCCAACGGATAATTATAAGTTGTTTGGAGCGCACCGTCTTTTCCATTCCAGGCAGGAACAGGCCTGAATTTATTGGGAACTTCGTGTTCCTCTTCGATTTCCGGGTTCCCAAATTGATTTTTGGCTTTCAACACCGGTTTCATATCGCGCAACGGGATGGAAACATCGGAATAGATTGCCTGCCGAACGACCGGTGCCTGCGCAATACAAACCAGCCCGGAGAGCAAGGTAAAGGAAATGAAAATTACATGGCGGAACATGGTATATCAGTCTCTTTTTGTAACAAAAAATTATTAGGTACAAAATTACTTCAATTTTGACAAAATTATTCGTTTGTGTAAAAAATTAAATGGAATCCTTCTGAAAATGCCCGTAAACAGCCATCCCCTTTGCCTTGCCGACAACATCCTGGATTTCCTCCAGGCTGGCGAGTTTGATGTTCTTCACCGACTTGAATTTCCATAGCAGTTTCTGGTTGATATTTGCCCCGATTCCTGCAATTTCCATCAGCTGAGGCGCCATGGCCGCCTTTTCGCGGCGGCGGCGATGATGCGTGATGCCGAACCGGTGGGCTTCATCGCGCATCTGCTGGATGATCCGGAGAGTTTCGGATTTTTTATCCAGGTACATCGGCAGCGAATCGTTGGGATAATAGATTTCTTCCAGTTTTTTTGCAATGCCGATCACAGTCATCTTCCCTGTAAGTCCTAGTGCGCCCAGGCTTTTCAGCGCGGCGCTCAGCTGGCCTTTGCCGCCGTCGACGATGATCAGCTGCGGAAGCGGTTTTTCTTCGTCCATCAGGCGCTTGTAGCGGCGGAGAATGATCTCCTCCATCGAGGCGAAATCGTCGGGGCCCTCTACGGTTTTAATGTTGAAATGCCGGTATTCGCTTTTATCGGGTTTCGCATTTTTAAAGCAGACCATGGCGGCAACCGGGCTGGTTCCCTGGATGTTGGAATTGTCGAAACACTCGATATGTGCCGGTGGTTCGGTCATGCGCAGATCCTTCATCATGGTGTCGAGGATGCGGCGCGACTTGTGCTCCGGGTCGACAAGTTCTTTCTGCTTCTCCTTTTCCAGCTGGTAATATTTGACATTTCGCTCCGAGAGTTCCAGCAGTTTCTTCTTATCACCTATTTTGGGAACGGTGAAATTCAGTCCCGGGATTTCGTAATCCAGTAAGAATGGCACGATGATCTCCGGGGAAACACTTTCAAACCGCTGCCTGATCTCGGTGATTGCGATGGAAAGCAATTCTTCCGGGCTCTCGTCAAGCTTCTTGATCATCTCGATGGTGTGAACCTGGATGATGGCGCCGTTCATCACTTTCATAAAGTTGACATAGGCGTGCAACCCGGATGAGATGATGGAAAAAACATCGACATCGTTGATGGTCGGGCTTACAACCGTCGATTTGCTCTGGTATTTGTCGAGCAGCGCCAGTTTCTCCTTCACGTAATGTGCCTTTTCAAATTCCTCGGATGCCGCGTAATTCATCATGAGTTCCCTGAGTTGCCTGGCAACCGTGGTGATGTTGCCCTTGATGATCTCCTTGATGGCGGCGATCGACTTGTCATAATCTTCGGCGGACTGATGGCCTTCACAGGGTCCTTTGCAGTTCCCGATATGGTATTCAAGGCAAACCCTGAACTTTTTACCGGAGATGTTCTTTTCGGTCAGCGCCAGTGAACAATTCCTGAGGGGGTAAAGCTGGCGGCTAAGTTCCAGGAGGGTGTGCATCAGACGTACATTCGCGTATGGGCCGAAATAGGCTGATCCGTCGCGTATCACATGCCGGGTGGGAAATATCCTCGGGAACGGCTCATCTTTGATGCAGATCCAGGGAAAGGTTTTGTCATCCTTGAGCGCCACGTTGTAATGCGGCTGGTACTTCTTGATCAGGTTGTTTTCAAGCAGCAGCGCATCCTGCTCTGTTTCCACCACAATGTATTTGATGTCGGCAATCTTGCGCACCAGCATCTGCACCTTCCCGCTGATGGAGTTGATCTTCGAAAAGTAGGAACTCACGCGCTTGCGCAGGTCCTTGGCTTTGCCCACATAAATGATCCTGTTTTTCTCGTCGAAATACTGGTATACCCCCGGTTTGTGAGGAAGGTTCTTCACAATGGGTTCGAGATGTGAGAAGTATTTATTGAGAGATCCTGCCATATGCAAAGATAATTCAAATCCGGCTTACATTCCGTTGTCGAACTCCAGCTTTGCCTCCTTGGTTTTTTTGCCGTTGGTGCCGAAGTTGAAAACAACGCCGCCGTAAATAACGCGGGCATCCCGGCGCCTCATGGATTCCTGCACGAGGACTGGTGTGTTCACCGTGCTCTTCATCGACTGGGAGTCGAACAGGTCAGAAACCGTGACCAGCACGGAAAGTTTCTTCTTCCAGAAATCCTGGCGGAAGCCGACATTCACAACCCAGCTTGGTTCGCGCATTCCCTGGGCTGTAAGCGCCTGCGAACGGTACTGGCTGTTGACCTGGAAAATAGTGGTTTTTGTGATGTAAACAGATGCATTCAGCTTGGCATTCCAGGAAAAGGTCGATTTTTTATGGCTGTACCCGATGTTGGAGGCATCGATCTGGCTGTAAAAGCCCGATGTGCTGAAATTGAGGTTCAGGATCTTTTTCAGCTGCCAGGTGCCGCTCAAATCGAGCCCGGCCGACTGGTCGCTCGCCAGGTTGTCGATCGTGGTGACGAGCACCGAATCATTCAGGCTGTTTGTCACCATGGTAAAGCCGTTTACCTTGTACCTGTAGAAAAGTGTCGGGATCAGCGTCAGGTTTTCCGGCTTGAAAGCATAGCCAAATTCCAGTGAATGAATCTCTTCCGGTTTCAGATCCGGATTTCCTACGAAGATGTTCCTGGGGTCGCGGTACTCCGGAACCGGGTTCATGTCTTCACCGTCGGGACGGTTCACGCGTTTGCTGTAATTCAGCTGCCATTCGTTTTTGCCGGAAGAAAGGCTTAGGTGGAGGGTGGGATAGAGTGCAAAATAATTGCGGTTGGTCGTGGTGTCGAGGGTTCTGAATTCGAGATGGTCGAGGGCTTCCTCTGCCCGCAAACCGGCCATCACGCTGAACTTTTTCCACCCGGCGCTCACGGTGGCATAAAAGGCATGCACCGTTTGACGGGAAAAAAAATTGTTGGTCTGTTCCGGGTCAGGGGTCCACTGGTTCTTTTCATCCGTCCAGTGCCCGACATTCAGCAGCTGGTCGGTGATCTGCATGTTCCCGTCATACCCGGCTTCAAGTTGGGCATCCTTCCACAGCGGCCGGCTGTAGTTCAGGGCAAGGGTGATATTTTGCTGTTTGTTGCGCCCGTAGGTGGTGTCCTTTGCGTCGGGCAGCACAGGCAGCACGTAAACATTTGTGTAAAGATGGTTTTCAGATTCGGCATCCCCGGAATATTCAAAATCTGCTTTGAACTGGTGCTCGGTCTCCCGGTCGAACGTGTGCTCGTAATAGGCTTTCATGCCCAGGCTGGTTTCCTGGTCGATACCATCGTGGTAGCGGGTGAAGGTTTCTGTCGGCTGCTGTGCGGAATCCTTGTAAATATTCCCAGTGATGTCGTCGCGGTCGACCTTCCGGAAGTTGAAAGTCCCCGACATTCCTGCTGCATCCTTCCGGTTAGGCGACCAGTCGATGCCGATCTGCCCGAGATGGGAGAGGGGTCGCGCATATCCCTCGGAATTCTGAACCAGGTACGTTGACTTCCCGGTGACCGTGTCGATTGTCTGGGAATTCAGGTCGCTGGTGCGTTTCCTGTAATCCTGCCGGAAGCCGTAACTGCCGAACAGGTTTACCTTCCCGGTATTTAGATTTAGCTGAAGGTTTGTATTGTACCGGTCGTTTGATCCGGCATTGGCTCCCAGGATCCCGTTGAAGCCGGCTTTTTTCTCCTTCTTCAGGATTATGTTGATGATGCCTGCAGTTCCGTCGGGTTTGTATTTGGCCGAGGGATTGGTGATCACCTCGATCTTTTCGATCAGGGCTGCCGGCATCTGTTCCAGGTTCGCAGCGCCGGCCATCACCGACGGCCGGCCGTTGATCAGGATGGTTACACTGCCCGATCCGCGCAGGCTGATATTCCCGTCCATATCCACGGAAATGGAGGGAATTGTTTGCAAAACATCAGTCACCGTGCCGGTTTGTGCCGAAATGTCTTTTTGAACATTGAACACTTTACGGTCAATCTTGTTGATCATCATCGATTTTTCGGCGGTGATGTTTACTTCATTCATGGTTACAGCCGACGAATACAGGATTAACTCGCCCAATTCGGCCTTTGGCTTCTTCCGGTCGATGACAATGTGGCCCGAATGCTTCTTCTCATAGCCGATGAAGCTGTACTCCGCCACGTAGGTGCCGAACGGGATGTTTTTCAGCAGGAAAAACCCGGTACTGTCCGACACAGTACCGGTAACCATTGAATCGTTTGCGACTGTCCGCAACACAATATTGGCATATTCTACCGGAGCCTTGTTCTGTCCGTCGGTAATCTTTCCGGAAATGGCGCCCGGGTACCTTGTCTGGGAAAAAAGCGAATATGGCAGCGTAATCAGTAAGATCGGGAGCAGGATAATCCGGTTCATCAACATCGGGTTTGAGGTTTGCAAAAATAGTGATTATCGCCCTCATCACCGGCGGCATTTCTTCGGAAAGGGATCATTATTTCCCGGATCCTTGCCATAGTTTACCCAGAAAGGATGTCACCCAGTCCGATATACCCTGGATTCCTTCTTTTTCAATGAAGCCGATCATTTTAATGATGAGTGGCATCATGACGATGACCAGGAGAAGAAGAATCAGAAAGATAACGATGCCGGCTGCTGTTACCAGCATTCGCAGTTTCGGATTATTCCGGAGGTTCATTAATATAAAGCCGATATTCTGACGCGGATAATAGCCGTGGTCGCTTGAACCATGGTGTTGATGATGTTCGTGTTCCGTGATATGGCTGCCCCTGGGGTAATAGCCTGATTCATATCGCTGCTGCTGATGATGCCTGTTGTATTTGTCATGGCTCTCGTGGCCAAAAAAATCTTCGAATCCCATATGATTGAGGTTTAAATTGTTAAATAGTACTAATAATTGAAAAGGCGGGGGAAATATGCCGCTGCCGGGTGAGAAATTGAGATTCAGGAAATTTCAGGCGGCCGCCAGAAGGAGAATACGGTCTTTTCAGGAATTGCAGCAGCGATGAAGTTGTTCATTGCCGTGTTATGGAGGTCAGGTTGCAAAACCCGCAATGACGAGTGGCAAATGGGCATGTCGTGCGACGTGTCGTCCATGGCGAATTCAGATGGCTGATCGGCCTGCGATGGAGATTCACCTGCTGGCTGATGCTGAACGGATGAATGACCTGTTTGAAAATACAAACCGTGCGTTGCATTTATTGTTGCAGCGAAAAGGAGGAAAAACAGTATGTACTTTAGATTTGCCATGGCTTACAAACGCAAAGGTACATAAAAAAGCACCCGGTGTACGAATTGGCTCAGATCTTTGCCGGTAAAACATGGTGAAGTTTAGTGCGGGATGATGCCGTATTCCCTGAAGACATCGAAGGCAATCGATTTCCGGGCGGCCGCAAAATCGTACATCTTTTTTTGATCCCTGGGTTCAACCAGCACAGCCACGAAAAACACCCTGCCTTTTGTTTCAAGGTAACCGACAAACCACCCGTAATTACTCCCGTTTCGGATCGCCCACCCGGTTTTGCCGCTGATGGAATAATCAGGGCCGCTTTCATTCAGCATGATCGTTTTCACCGACTGCATGACCGTTTTTTTCAGTGGAAGCTTCTCTTCATAAAGAGCCCGGATAAATTCAACCTGCTGCCTGGGAGTTATCCTTGAATTTCCCTGCAGCCAGAACAAATCGATGTTGTCTTTGTTTACATCCATCCCGGGATAGTGCATTTTATCCAGCGATGCCTTCATCCGCTCTGCCCCGATTTTCCTCGCCAGTTCCTGGAAACAGGGAACGCAGGAAACCTGGAAGGCATCACGGAGATTAAGATCCTGCTCCCACTGCGGGAGCCTGCGCGGTTTGCCATCCCATTTGAATATTTTATCGCTGCGAATCACTCCTGTTTCAAGCCCGATGAGCGTATTCGCGATTTTGAACGTCGAGGCCGGAAGATAACCACTGTCCCAGCGGGCCTGGTTATAGCCAAAGGTGCGTCCGGCCGAAGGGTCAAGGATGATCATGGTGCCGGTCATGTCGTACTTATCAAAAATTCGCTCCAGGATCAATGCCGAATCGCTGCCCGATTTCAGGTCGGTAACCTTTTTCATGATGTCATTGGGTACTGTTGGCGAAAGGACGTATTGGGCGATTTTCCACAGGCCTTCCTGTTTCTCTAACACCCCTGAACCGCGGCAAACTCCCATTTTTGTATCGAGCAATTCATCAAACCATGCGTAATTGCTGTCATTTCCCACATAAATATTCCGTTGGATTGCCGTGAACTTCCAGGTCTTTTTCCGGTCGAAATAGGGTTTGCACCAATCCCCAAATGCTGATGTTGTCCAATATTCCTTGGCATCGGTGCCGATAAATACACCATTTGCAGTCATCGCACCGATGTATGCTTCATGGTTCCCTTCACCTGCGTTGCGATGCCAATCATCAAGAAACGCGCTCAGCTGCGTTTGAATATTATCGGGCATTAATATTTCCGCCATGGTCTGGCCGGTAAGCCTGATTCCTATCAGGAGAAACAGCACGAAGGTCATTTTTTTCATCAGGAGATTTTTTTTGACTTAAAGCAAAAGTATGGAAGTATCAGGGAAATATAAATACATAATGAGTCCTTGAATATTTTTCAGACCTTTGATAAAAAAAAACCATGAATAAATCTCTCGTTGTACTCGCGTGTCTTACCTTCGCTTCGATCCATTGGCTCCCGGCACAGACCAAAGCCCCTGCCTACCGTGTTGAGAAAACAATTTCCGTTGATGGAAACGGAGGCTGGGATTACCTGGCC
Source organism: bacterium (assembly GCA_037141055.1). Classification (GTDB taxonomy): domain Bacteria; phylum Bacteroidota; class Bacteroidia; order Bacteroidales; family FEN-979; genus CAIVAT01. The sequence goes on from JBAXDH010000098.1 coordinate 12,302, forward strand.
GTTGATCAGCCCACCCAGCGCCTGTTCATCTCTCATGGCACCTGTGTGGATGTCGTCGATCTGAAAACCGAAAAGCTTGCCGGCCAGATTCAAAACACTCCGGGGGTGCACGGCATTGCCTGTGTTCCGGAATTGAACAAAGGATTCATCACCGCCGGCCGGATTGATTCGGTGATCGTTTTCGACCTTGCAACGCTGAAAGTCCTGGATAAAGTAAGTACCGGGAAAAATCCCGATTTCATCCTCTATGATCTTTTCAGCAACCGGATCTTTACCTTCAACGGCAGGGGTAATTCCATTACCGCCATTGATGCAAAATCGAACCAGGTGGTTGGCACCCTGCCCGTTTCCGGCAAGCCTGAGGCGGCCGTGACGAACGGACACGGCAAAATTTTCTGCAACATCGAAGATAAATCGACGGTGGTGAAATTCGATGCCATAACCTTGAAAATTGAGGCTGAATGGCCCCTGGCACCGGGGAAAGAACCTTCGGGACTGGCCCTGGACATGAAAAACAACCGACTCTTCTCTGCCTGCAGCGAATCGGGACGGGTTGTGGTCATGGATGCTGCCGATGGAAAAATTGTTGCGACGCTGCCGATGGGTGAAGGTTGCGACGGCATCATTTTTATCCCGGAGGACCGGAATGCCGTCACTTCCAATGGCGAAGGAACCATGACCGTCGTTCACCAGGATGGCCCCGACAAATATAAAGTCGTGCAGACGGTTGAAACCCGTAAAAGCGCCCGGACCATTACCTATGATCAGTCCACAAAAAAGATCTACCTGTCGTCGGCAGAGGTGAAAATGGAAGACGGCAAACGCAAAGTAACTCCCGGATCTTTTAAAATTATTGTTGCATCAAAATAGCCGCCCCTGATGATCGATTTAAGAAGTGATACCGTAACCCGTCCGTCAAGCGAAATGCTCGGGGCCATGATGAATGCGCAGGTCGGGGATGATGTTTTCCAGGATGATCCCACGGTGATTGAATTGGAAAACAAAGCAGCCGGCATGTTTGGAAAGGAAGCCGCCCTGTTTTGCCCTTCAGGCACCATGACAAACCAGATCGCCATCAATGTTCATACCCGGCCGGGGGATGAAATAATCTGCCACAAATATTCACACATTTATTATTATGAAGGTGGCGCCATCATGCGGAACTCAGGGGCTTCGGTTTGCCTGCTCGACGGCCCGGGGGGACTAATAACGGCTGTTGAAGTGGAGAGTCATATAAACCCGGATGATATTCACCGTCCGGTCACCTCCATGGTGGAAGTTGAAAACACCATGAACAAAGGAGGCGGAACCATTTATCCTTTTGACGAACTGTTGAAGATTGCGGAGGTTTGCCGGCGAAATGGATTAAAGTTTCACCTGGATGGTGCCCGTATTTTTAACGCTCTGGCCGAAACCGGCGAATCCCCGGAAAAATATGGCAAACTATTCGATTCGGTGTCAGTTTGCCTGTCGAAAGGTCTTGGGGCACCCATCGGTTCGTTGCTGATCGGCGACAAGGCATTTATCAAACAGGCCCGAAGGGTAAGGAAGGCATTCGGAGGCGCCATGCGCCAGGTGGGATACCTCGCCGCTGCCGGTATTTATGCCCTGGACAACAACATCGGCAGGCTGAAAGTTGACAACGAAAGGGCGAAGTTTCTTGGAAATTTACTGGCAACACTGCCATTTGTCGAAACGGTCGTACCGGGCGGGTCCAACATTGTAATTTTCAGGCTCCGGAAACATGATGGGGCAGATGAATTTCTTGCTAAATTAAGGAACGATGACATTCATGCCCTGTCGCTTGACAGGCAAACCGTGCGATTTGTCACACACCTTGATTTCAGCGAATCAATGCTTTTAAAAGTAGAATCGGTGTTGAAGAAAATCTCGTTCTGATACCGCACCCCAACCCCCCTCCCCTTCAAGGG
>JBAXDH010000099.1:0-14229 GCA_037141055.1 bacterium
TAAGAAATATAGGAATTGCGGCACACATCGATGCCGGAAAGACTACTGTTACCGAACGTATTCTGTTCTTTTCAGGGACCAACCGCAAGATGGGCGAGGTTCACGATGGTGCGGCTACCATGGACTTCATGAAGCAGGAACAGGAGCGCGGAATCACCATTGCGTCGGCTGCTATCACCTGTGCATGGAAAGGCCACCAGATCAACCTGATCGACACCCCGGGACACGTCGACTTCACCATCGAGGTGGAGCGCTCCCTTCGCGTAATCGACGGCATGGTTGCCGTATTCTGTGCCGTTGGCGGTGTGGAACCCCAGAGTGAAACCGTGTGGAACCAGGCCGACCGCTACCGCGTGCCCCGCTTCGCTTTTATCAACAAGATGGACCGCACCGGCGCCGATTTCCCGGCCGTGGTTGCCCAGATGAATAAATACCTCGATGCCAATGCCGTTCCTTTCCATCTTCCGATGGGCGCTGAAGAGCACTTTACAGGGATCATCGACATCATTTACCGTAAGGCTTATATGTTCCAGGAAATGGAGCAGATTGAAACCGAAATTCCGGAAGAATACCTGCAGAAAACAGAAGAAGCCCGTGCATGGGCCGTAGAAAAGCTGGCTGAATTCAACGACGAGATCATGGAGCTGTTCATGGAAGATAAAGAGGTATCCCCTGAACTGATGAAGAAAGCACTGCGCGAATCCACCCTCAAGCTGCTGATCACCCCGGTGTTTTGCGGTGCCGCCTATAAAAATAAAGGCGTTCAGATGCTGCTTGATTCGGTGGTCGATTATCTTCCTTCCCCGATAGATGTTGGCGCCGTAACGGGCACCGACCTTGACGACCCCGAAAAGCTTCACACCTGCCATCCTTCACCGAAGGAACCTTTTTCTGCCCTGGCATTTAAACTGATTCACGACCCCTTCGTCGGGCAGCAAACGTTCACCCGTATCTTCTCCGGCACCATCAGAAGCGGAATGCAGGTTTATAATGCAACCAAGGGAAAACACGAGCGTATTGGACGAATATTCAGAATCCATGCCAAAGACCGTGAAGAAATTGCGGAAGCAGGTCCCGGCGATATTGTTGCCCTCATCGGCATGAAGGTTACCAAAACCGGCGACACACTTTGCGGCGACGATCACCGCCTGCTGCTCGAGTCGATCCACGTTCCGCCCAGTGTCATTGAACTCAAGATCAACCCTGCCAAACGTGCCGACCAGGCAAAACTGGGCGAAGCACTTCACAAGCTGACCATGGAGGATCCCTCCTTCAACGTTCGCTTTGACGAAGAAACAGAGGAGACAGTGATTGCGGGAATGGGCGAACTTCATCTCGAGATCATTGTTGACCGCCTGTTAACGGAATTCAAGGTCGAAGCCGTTGTCGGCGAACCTGCCGTGGCATTCCGCGAAACAATCACCAGCGAAGTGGAATCGAACTACAAGCACTCCAAGCAGACAGGGGGCAAGGGCCAGTTTGCCCATATCCTGATGCGTATGGAGCCGAATGAAGGCAAAGGATACGAATTTGTTGAAAAGATTAAGGGCGGAAATATCCCGGCCGAATATATTCCTTCGGTAAACAAGGGAATCATGAAAACCCTCGAACGCGGTGTAATGGCCGGTTATCCGGTTGTAGACGTGAAGGTAGTTCTGCTCGACGGCAGTTTCCACCCGGTCGACAGTTCCGACATGGCCTTCCAGACCTGCGCCTCCATCGGTTTCAAACAAGGATTCATGAAAGCTGATCCCGTACTGCTCGAACCAATGATGAAGGTGGAAGTAAACACCCCGGATGAATACATCGGCGACGTGGTGGGCAACCTGAACCGCCGCCGCGGAAAAATCGAAGCCATGCGCCGTTACCGCAAAGGTTCACAGAAAGTCAATGCTTTTGTTCCGCTGATGGAGATGTTTGGCTACGCCACACAACTTCGGAACATTTCCAGCGGACGCGCCAACTATTCCATGGAGTTCTTCAAGTATACGCCGCTGCCAAAACTGCTGCAGGACGAGGTGCTGAAGAAAATCGCCGACGAAAAGAAAGCCGCGAAATAATTCACTAACCCCTGATATAATGAGGCATTTCAACGGGAATCTCGAGCGAAAGCTCGATGATTCCCCTGAATTCGCCATCCCGGAACCAGGGTGACTGGTAAATGATCTTTTTCTTTCCCCGCTTTTCGATGGTGTAAACATTTTTCTGCCCGGAGGTCATGATATCCAGTATTTTTTTGCGGGAAGCTTCATTGTGACACTCCAGCAAGTCCTGCCCGATCAGGCTGGCACCTCCGTCCTTTTCATAATTTGAAAGGGCTTTTTCGTTCATGTAGATGATTTTACCCTGCGCATCGCTCACGATCACATTGCCGTCAAGTTTTTCGATCCATTCCATGGGGAGTGTCTTTTTGCAAAGGTAAGGGGAATTGGCTGACAAGATTTATTTGTTAAATTTGTAACTGAATGAAAAAATCTTCATCTAATCTGAAAATTTAAATTCATGGAAACAAAACGAATTTACCGTTCAAAAAACGACCGCGTGCTCGGTGGTGTCTGCTCAGGACTGGGCAACTATTTTAACATCGACCCGGTAATCGTCCGGGTACTATGGGCGGTTTCGTTTTTCGTTGGCGGCGTTGGCTTCCTGGGCTACATCATTGCCTGGATCATTATACCAGAAGAACCGGGGACATAACGGAGAGCCGCTGTTTACGATTGGACGAATGACGAATGACGATTGGGGGACACTTCAATCGTCATTCGTCTATTGTACTTATTTCAGATGTGTTCCCAGGAATTTCTCCATGGCCCGGTAAAAATCGAAACGGTTCTCCTCGTTGTGAAATCCATGGCCTTCGTTGTCTTTCACCATGTATTCCACCGTGATATTCCGCTTTTTCAATGCATCCACGATCTGGTTTGATTCATCAATGTTAACCCGCGGGTCATTTTTTCCCTGGGCAACAAACAATGGCGTTTTGATTTTATCAGAGTTCAGGGCCGGTGATGTAGTCGCGAACTGGACGCTGTCACCTTTGGGGTTGCCTACCATTTCATACATCATGTCCAGCATCGGCTTCCAATAGGGAGGAATGGTCTTCATGAAGGTGAACAGGTTTGAAACACCAACGTAATCGACACCTGCTGCATAGAGATCGGGCTCGCGAACCAGTCCCTGCAGGGTGGCATACCCGCCATAGCTGCCGCCGTAGATCGCAATCCTTTTGGGATCTGCAATTCCCTTGTCAATGAGCCACTTTGTTCCGTCGGTAATGTCATCCTGCATGGTTTTCCCCCATTGTCTGAATGATTTCTCCCAGAAAATTCTGCCGTACCCGGTCGATCCCCTGAAGTTCATTTGCAGGACTGCATACCCCCTGTTGGCGAGGAACTGAATCTCGGGATTGAAATACCAGCCGTCGCGGGCCCACGGTCCGCCGTGCGGATTCACCACAACCGGCAGGCTCTTTGCAGTTTCCATGGTGTATCCGTTGGGAAGGGTAAGATAGCCCTGGATTTTCATGCTGTCGCGCGATGTGTATTCAACGGGGATCATCTCCGCCAGTTCATCTTCCTTCAGCCATGGAGCAATGTCGGCTACTTTTGAAAGGCTGTCAATGGTGCGGTCATACACGTAATAACCTCCCAGTGAACGGTCGCTGTATGCGCGGATCATGAATTTATCTTCAGCCCTGGTCATGGAAGTGACGCTGAAGATATAGTTTCCCAGCTTTTTTTGAATCTTTTCAAAAAACTCCCTGCTTTCAGTGTCAAAATAGTACCGTTCCTGTTTGGAAGATTCATAGTTGGCACAGAGCAGCTTTTTCTGCAGCCGTGACCACGTCACATCGCTGACATCATAATCCTTGTTTTCATACAAGGTTTGTATCTCCCTGCCTTTGGCAATGTCGAAGATCACGACAGCGCTTTTGTCACGGCCGAGGTTCGAGGTTGCATACAAATTTTTGTTATCGAAGGTGAACATGAGCGGCGACAAACTCTCTTTAAAATTGGTGGTAAGCACCGGTTTAAACTTATCCGTTTCCTTTTCGCGGTATAACAGCTGTGTATTTACACCATCAACAATGGCATAGGCTGCTCTCAGCTTTCCATCGTGGTCAAGGATCCATCCCTGGATATTTCCGGGATTCTCAGCCAGCTGTGTCATTTTACCGGTTACGATGTTCAGCCGGTAAGGGTCAAAAACTTCCGCGTTACGCTTATTCAGCCCGATGATCATCTCATCGGGGAAGTCGTAGAGATCGTCGAATATTTCCGTCCTCACTTTGGGAAAATCGGTGAAACACTGCAGGTTTGATCCGTCGATGTTCACTCCGTACAGTTTGAAGTTCTCGTCACCGCCGGTATCCTTGAGGTAAACAATACGCGTCGGGTTTTTCCAGAAATAGGAGGAAATGTCACGGTCCTTTTCGGATGTCAGCCTTACTGGTTCTCCCTTGCCGATCTCCTGGACAAAAATATTCAAGCGTTTTTCATAGGGCGCCAGGTACGAAAAGTATTTCCCGTCGGGGGAAATCTGGTAGCGCGATTTGTCCGGATTCTTAAAGAAATCCTCCAGTGGAATCTGTTTTGCCTGCATAGGTTTTTTAGGGTTGCATCCTCCCAGCATAAGGGTAGTGCTTATTAATCCTCCCAGGAGGAGATACAAAAATGCTTTTGTTCTCATGGCGTTTTGATTTTTTTACAATGATAATAAACATTTCATCTGCATAGCCGGTTTTTCGACCATCCCATACGATTTCTCTGTAAATTCCTTGATTATCATGATAAAAAATCACATACCTTTGATCGCCATTTGAAAATATATTTCTATATTTCCCGTTATTGACCATGGGTTCCCGGGCACAAAGTTTAAACAAAGAATTCAAAGAAAAAAGATTCATACGTGGATATTTACCTCAGAAAAAGGCGCTGGAAGTTAATCCTGTTCGCAACCGCCCTGGTCATTGTCGCAGCGTCACTCTATTATACCACCATCCTGGTAAATGAGATCAAGAAGGATGAACGTAAAAATGTTCAGATCTGGGCTGATGCCATTCATCAGAAGGCTGACCTTGTGAATTATACCAACGACCTTTTCGAACAGCTCAAAACCGAAGAGCGCAAGCGGGTTTCCATTGTGGCAGAAGCACAACGTCGCATATTGACCGCCACTTCGAACGAGGACCTTAATTTTTTTCTGAGCATCATTGGGGAAAATACCACCATCCCGGTAATTGTTACCGACGAATCGGGCAAAATAACCGCTTCCAGAAATACGAATCTGAGCGACACTGCAAAGAGGCTCGAAGGAAGCCTGAAACAGGAATTTTCAGTCTACCCACCTATTGTTGTAAACAATGGCAATAACACAAAAATCTATCTTTACTACAAGGATTCCAACATTTTTGCCAAGCTGAAGATGGTATTGGACGACCTGATCCGTTCTTTCTTTTCGGAGGTTGTCATCAATTCCGCATCTGTTCCGGTGATCATAACCGACAGCACCGGAAAAATTCCGTTTGCGCATGGCAACATTCCCAAAAATAAAATGGGCGATAAAGTGTGGGTCCGGCAAACTCTTGAAAACATGGCCTCGCAGAATACGCCCATCAAAATCGACCTGGCCGATACCGGAATCCATTATATCTTTTACCAGGACTCCTTCCTGCTCACACAACTTAAATATTACCCGATTGTTCAACTGGGGGTCATTTTTATCTTCCTGCTGATCGCATACCTGCTTTTCAGTTACGCCCGCAAGTCGGAGCAAAACCAGGTATGGGTCGGCATGGCCAAAGAAACTGCACATCAGCTTGGCACGCCGCTCTCATCCATGGTGGCATGGCTGGAACTATTAAAACTAAAGGGTCTCGACGAAGAAACAATCCGTGAAATTGAAAAGGATGTGCAGCGGCTGGAAACCATCACCGACCGGTTTTCCAAAATCGGCTCTGCGACCAGGCTCGAAAAAACGAACATTGTCGCCGTGGTTCACGATACCGTCGGCTATATCCGTTCCAGGGTTTCCGCAAAGGTTATTTTTGAAATTACCCCGGATGTCGGCCATGAGATCATCATTCCGCTCAACCTCCATTTATTTGAATGGGTCATAGAAAATATTTGTAAAAATGCCGTAGATGCCATGGAAGGAAACGGGAAGATCAACATTGAAATCACCGAAGATGTTGACCACATTCACATCGATATCGGCGATACCGGCAAAGGCATTCCCAAATCGCGGTTTAAAACCATTTTCAGGCCTGGCTATACCAGTAAAGCCAGGGGCTGGGGACTTGGACTAACCCTTACCAAGCGGATCGTAGAGAATTATCATTCAGGCAAGATCTTTGTAAAATCCTCGACGCTGAACAAGGGTACCACTTTCCGCATCATTTTGAAAAAATAGCCTCTTGGCCGGAATCTACATCCACATCCCGTTTTGCAGACGCAAATGCCATTACTGTAATTTTTTCTCGCTGGCTTCGCAGAAGCAAAAAGATCTGTTTCTGCCTGCGTTGAAAAGGGAGATCGTACTCACCACCGCGTACCTCGGACACGAACCGGTGAGTACAATTTATTTCGGAGGTGGAACACCGTCGGTTTACCGGCCTGGGGAGTTGCAGGAGATGATGGACCTTTTAGTCACCTCACCCCCTGACCCCTCTCCTGAAGGAGGGGGGAGCTTTTCCCTTCGGGAAATTACGATGGAGTTAAACCCTGACGATGTTACGGAAGAATATGTCGCAGCATTGAAAGATACATGGTTTAACCGGTTCAGCCTGGGAATCCAGTCGTTTTCCGACGAAGACCTGGTGTACCTTAACCGGTCGCATTCGGCCGGCCAGGCGCTTCGGGCGGTAAATCTGCTCCGGCAGGCCGGGTTTGAAAACATCAGCATCGACCTGATCTATGGCATTCCCTCCTCCACTCCGGGGCACTGGAAGAAGAATCTTGACACTGCCTTTTCCCTTGGTGTTCCGCACATTTCAGCATATGCGCTCACCGTAGAACCCGGAACACCGCTGGCCTGGATGATCGATAAAAAGCGATCGAACCCGGTAAGCGATGAATCGCAGGTAGTGCAATTCAAAATGCTGATGCAGGAAGCCGAGGGAAACGGATTTCAGCAGTATGAAATCTCAAACTTCTCCAGGCCTGGCAGGCATGCCGTTCACAACACCAATTACTGGAACGGAGTTCCCTACCTCGGCCTGGGACCGTCGGCACACAGTTACAACGGGACTTCCAGGAGGTGGAATGTTTCAAACCTGTCGAAATACATCGCCGGCCTGGAAAACGGAATAGTGCCTTATGAAGAGGAGGTGCTCACCGCAACCCAGAAATACAATGAATACGTGATGACATCGTTGCGAACGATTTGGGGATGTGATACGAAGAAAATTGTTGCGGATTTCGGAGTGGCGATTTGCGATTTATTCAAAGAAAATGCGTTTCCCATGATCGGAAAAGGTTTGCTAAAAGAATTTTCCGGGATTTATTCCCTGACCGATGAAGGAAAGTTGTTTGCCGACAAGATTGCCAGTGATCTGTTCCTGGCGGGATGAGGTGTACTATTTCGCAAACCGCAGGAACGTCCCCAGCGGCAGCCTTCTTTTTCCCTTGTCTTCAAAAAAGAACTCCCCTGACTGCATTCCCGGGATTTCACCAAAGCGGGTCTTCACAAGATTTTCCGGTATCAGCGCAGAAAATCCCATCGAGTATAAACTCAGTACGAAAAATCCATGCTCCGGTTCCATGATTTGCCTGCTGACGGCAATAATTTCGTCGATCGAATCTTCAAGAATCCACTTCTCCCCGTCGGGCCCTCTCCCATAAGCCGGGGGATCGAGGATGATGCCATCGTAGCGGTTTCCACGCTTTACTTCACGGCGGACAAAGTTCATGGCATCTTCCACGACCCACCGGATGTTCTCGAGCCCGCTGGCTTCCATCATCTCTTTGGCCCATGAAATAACCGGCTTGACCGAATCCACATGCACCACATCGGCACCAGCTGCCTTGGCCGCAAGCGAGGACCCACCGGTGTATGCGAAGAGGTTGAGGACGCGGGATGCAGGATGCGGGATGCGGGAAGAATCCGCTGCAATGCTTTTTGCACTTTGCACTTTGCACTTTGCATTCTTCGTAACTTCGTCATAGATGTAATTCCAGTTAATCGCCTGCTCCGGAAATACACCAATGTGGCCAAAGGCAGTCAGGCCAAGCCTGAAAACCAGGTTCATCTGTTTGTACCGGTACCCGATGGTCCATTGTTCGGGCATCTTTGGTTTCCGGATCCATGATCCGCGTTCAAAGTCATCTGCGGCTGTTTTTTTGCCTTTCTGGCGCACATACCGGGCATGGCAGAGCCGTTCCCATTCACTCTCGGACAGCGATTTCTGCCAGACAGCCTGCGGTTCCGGGCGAATAAGAATGTACTTCCCATACCGCTCCAGCTTTTCGCGGTTGCCGGTATCAATCAGTTCATATTCGGTCCAGTCGGTTGCAGTAAGGATTTCCATTTGGAGTAGCCTGGTTTAGTTTGTCAATTCCATCAAGCGAGCCATTTGCCGATTAAAAACCCTGCAAGGCTGACAATCGTGGTTAAAACCATCCCCCAAACCAGGTCAACAATGGTGATGATCAATGGCCAGTCCTTTACAGTGGCAAGGTTGGTGAGATCATAGGTTGCATAAGTTATAAGTCCGAAAAAAGCTGCTTTCAGGAGCATCAGCGGTAAGGCATTTTCTTTTATCCCGGGAAGTACAACAAACACAAGTACCCCAACAATAAAGAGCAAATAGAATATCATGGCGGCATACCAGTTTATTTCCGGTGCCATGAGGAAGCCAAGGTGCTTTTTATAAAATGTACGGGAAATGACTCCAAGCCAGAACATATCCACGGCAAAAAAGACAGCCAGGGTTGCCAGGTAGAGTTTAATATAATATGTCATGAATATCGTATTTAGCTGTTTTTACTGCCGGTATTCAATGCCTGACAGGTATTTTTTTTGTTGAGGTCGGTTTTCCACCGAGAACAAGTGTGCAGAAATAAACTCCCGAAGGCAATTCGGCTGTGTTGAATTTAACCGTTCCTTCCCCGGTAAGGCCTCCACAAGAGGAGATAAACCTGCCGGATTCATTGTATAGCACCACGTTTGCCGGCTCATCTTTCGGAACAGAATATCTGAGAACAATTTGATTATCAGCCGGAACCATACCTGCAGAGGAAAAAGTAAACTGCGGAACCTTTACCTGGCCGGTGGCAGCAGGAAATGTGGAATAATGAACAGTAACGCTCAGGGAATCTGAGGGGTTGGCGTTGTTGAAAAAGACCCATCGCACCACACTCACCCCCCGGCAACCGTTCGGCCCGAAATGTCCGAAACAGCCGGAAACCGTTTCGCCAGGGGCTATTGCAAGAGGAAATGTGGAAACCATCATTTCAGGTCCATAGCAGTATCCGCCCCAGCAAATGGAGGAACTTCCCCCGGGAAGCATGGAAATCTCCTGCTTCTTCATGGAGACATCGATGGTGCTTGCGGAATGATTGGTAAGGTGGAGCCATGTGATCAATTGCAGGGTGTCCGACGGCCCGGACTGGTAAAGGTCGGCGCCGTTGGCAAGTGTGCTGAAATCATCTGCCAGCTTGAAACTCTGAGAATAGGAGTGCCGGCATGGGGCAACTAAGAGTAAAAACGTCAGGATGAAGATTTTCATGGACCAAATTTACTCAATAATTGTGATACATCCACCGGTGCTGTTAAATCGATATCTTTGCGAACAAAAACCAGAAACATGCAACTTTCACAGGATAAACCGCGGATTGTTTTTTTGTTGAGTTCCGCTTCCCTGCTGATCCTTGCAATTTTTTCAGTTGGGTACAACCACCCAGATGAACATTTCCAGATCCTTGAGTTTGCCGCACTAAAACTCCAACTTACAAAACCGGAAAACCTGCCCTGGGAGTTTCACAACATGATGCGCCCTACATTGCAGCCTGCAATTGTCGTGCTTGTACATAAAATCTTCGCCCTTTTCGGATGCACCAGCCCGTTTGCCATCACCGTGTTTCTCAGAATATTGACAGGCGCTTTGTCTTTTGTCAGCATGCGGATGATCTACCGGCATTATTCTAAGGAGTTCGCGGATCCTTTGCTTCAAAAGTATTTCCTGTTTCTTTCGTTTCTATTGTGGTTTGCCCTGTATAACAATGTGCGATATTGCTCAGAGACCTGGTCTGCACTCTTTTTTATCATCGGATTCTCTTATTTGTACTGCTTATCCAGGAAGCCCCTGAAGGCGGATTTCCTGATTACAGGGCTTTTGCTCGGGTTGTCCTTTGTTTTTCGTTACCAGGCAGGATTCTTCATCGCCGGGTTCCTTGCATGGTTTGCCATCGTAAGGAAAGAGCGATTGATCCATCTTGTTTATATGATAGCCGGAATCCTCCTGATCGTCATTGCAGGAATCATTACAGACCGCTGGTTTTACGGGGAATGGGTTCTGACGACATGGAATTATTTTCAACAAAATATCGTCGCAGATAAGTTATCCGGTTTTGGAATTTTACCCTGGTACTTCTATTTCGTTGACATTTTCGGCCGGGCAATGCCGCCATTCAGCCTGGTTTTCATGCTCTCCTTCCTGTTGTTTTTCATTTTCCGGCCAAAAGACCTTCTGACCTGGACGCTTCTTCCTTTTATCTTAATCCATTTTGCCATCGGGCATAAGGAGTCCCGGTTTTTCTTTCCGCTGATCGGCTTTATCCCCGTAATTTTAATCAAATCGATTGAATTGGTCAGGGATAAATGGTACCCTGCGTTGTTCGGGAATAAATTATTCCGGTTTTTTGTGAAATTCTTTGCCATTTCGAATATGATGTTAATTGTCATCACATTTTTTAATCCGGCCGATAGCCTGGTCCGCCTGTACCAGGTAATTTATACCAAATATAATTACCCGGTCACGCTCTATTACCTGGCCGAAGATCCATATCACCGGGCATTGAAAGTATATTATTACAAGCGGGACAATCTTATCCTTAAAAAGGCTTCATCTGCCGTACAATTGAATGCTGATAGCATTACGAAATTTCTGGTAGCAAGTAAAACCGGCAATAAAACACTCGATTCCATTCACAACAAACGGCTTATCTGGTCGTCACACCCGGAATGGATAAAATTATTCGATTTTTACAACTGGGTCGAACGAACGCCTTTCTGGAATGTATACGAAGTTGACCGTTTGAAGAATTCCGGATCAAAGGACTAAGGGCGATTTCATCTTCCGGCGTTTTGCCAGCCACCAGGCAAAAAATCCGCTGACCAGGATAAAAATGGTCGCCAGGCCGGTCAACGGAACCACCAGGATGTAAAACGGCCCCAGGATGGGTTCAAATATGCGGCCGGTGTGTATCTCCAGGCAGGTATTCCACAATGAAACAGGGCTTGCGTCAGCAATGGATAAAGGAACCCGGACAAACGGATTTATTCCGTTCAGGGCGAAAGCACCGTGGGCGTAGTCGAAAATGATCTCTGTCGAGTCGTTGCACCGTATATGTCCTGCTACGGTCACGTTACCAAAAGGCGGGCCGCTCTGCCCCTTGTCAATATATCCGGTGCGGGTGATGCAGTCGATGATGCGGCCTGTGGCAGGTTCCCATTCATAAATTCCGCTGAACGATCCTGCAAGGTAACGACCGTCGCCATTCTTCTCAAAAACGTTGATTCCCATCACGCTGACCGGCGGCTGAACGGGAAAGATCCTGAGCTCTTTTTTAAAAAAGTCGTCGGAATAATAAATCCCTTCGCTGGTTGCAACAAGGTAGCGTTTCATTTCGGCATCATACAGCAGGTCGCGAAACCGGTCGAACCAGGGATTCGGACTGTCCAGTTCCGTGAATTTTATCTTTGCAACTCTTTTACCGGCAATTGGGATGAGCAGGGGCGGCCGGAGAAAAATTCCTGTCACCGTGTTGAGCAGCAAAATCAGGATGACCCAGGAACCAATCACGTTGTGCCATTTGAGGGAGGCTTTGTTGAACCGTTTCAATTTCGAGCGCCTCAGATCATCCTTCAGCTTTTTCAACCGGTACGGGACAATGAAATAAATCAGCCCGGTGACGGAAAGGATGATGAAGACGATGCCAACTCCGTCAACTATGAGTTTCCCTGCAAACCCGTAAATTTCGCCGCTGTGAATAACCCAAAAAGTTTTGAAAAGTCCTGCTTTCCCGTCGAAATCTTCCCCTTTGGGGACAGGGATCTCACGAAAATCGCTATAATCCGACGCTCCTGTAGCAAGGAACAGGTTCGACCTGGTCATCACCAGCAGGCTGTCGCCCAGATGGAGCACCTTTACCACACGGGCACCCTCTGCAGGCAATTTTACGTTATGCCACTTTGCTCCATGAAACCTGTAAAGTCCGAACAGCGTACCTGCAAAAAGTCCTGAAACCCGCGACCACGACAGTGTGTTGATCTTCCGGTTGTCGATTCCCTCTGGAAATCCTGAATTCAGGTCCCGGAATGATTTGAACGTGCTGTCGGTAAGCCACACGCCGATATTACCGTAAACCAGGATACTGTCGCAGCCGGTTTTCACCGATCCTTTGACCGCAGCCAGATTCCAGTTATTATACCTGTACCCCGGAGGCAGCAATTTCCGGTTGACATCCACCGACGAAAGCAACTCCCGGTGATTGAGCACAATACCCGACAGGGCGAACAACAGGATAAAAAAGGTAGCTCCAAGGCTAAACCACTTGTGGTATTTACGGAAAAACTTCAACCTTTCGCCATTTCACTATTTCGCTATTTCGCTATCTATTAAAATACGTGTGAAACATCCCGTCAACTCCTGATTCCGAGTGGGTTCCAAAACCTGCCGCCGTCATTTTTTCAATCATGGGGGCCGGTGGGAACGGCGTTATTATTTCAAATATTTCTCCCGGCTGCAACGCATTGCATTCCTGCTGCACCTGTTCCAGCGGATGAATTCCCTGCGCCAGCAATGGCCGTGCATCAAGGGTGATTTTAATATTCTCTGTTTTTAACCATTCCGGTGTATTCATTGCTTTATTTTTAATCATTTATTACTTTGGATCATCAACGATCATGCTGATTTCGCTATTTCGCTATTTCACTATTTCGCTTCTTTTTTATAGGTAAGAAGCCTCTGGTCTCCGCTGATTTTTCTCTTTTCCGTAAGTTCCTGCGACATTTCAAGGGTTCCCAGGTATTCCCCTTTTTCATTTCTGAGTGCAAAATATTCAATGTGAATGAATTTTTCGCCCATCTGGATCCAGAAAGGTGCGCTGTCGGCCTTACCGTTCTTGAAATCACCCACAATCTGGTCAACGATATGCACGCTCGAAGGCGGATGGCACATCCTCACATCCCGGCCTAAAATAGCCCTGTTCCGATCGAAAATTCGCTCTTTGCCCTGTGAAAAATATTTCACCTTGTCATTGCGGTCAACAAACGTAATGTCAACCGGCAGGGTGTTCAGGATTGCCAGGAGTTCTTCCGATGAAAATTTCCCGCTCGGCAGGCTGATGTTCCCGTCTTCGGCAGAAGTGACTTCTGCAATCTCGATTCCCTGGGGCTCCCAGGTCACATTGGGATCATACAGACAATAGCCGATCTCATTGGTTTGCCTGTATATGTCGTACCAGTCGGTTTCCGTGAGTTTATCAAGGGTCATGGGCAGGAGAATCTCCTCCTCCTTCATGATCATGTCGATGATGGCCTTTGCTGCCGGGCGGAGGTGGAGTTCAACCTTCATCAGCATCATCTCCGGTGTAAATTCACCCGGCATCTCCAGTACGCTGATCGCGTTTTTCAGTAAATCGCGGGTCTCGTCATGCTTGCCCCACATCACCTTGGGCGGACCGGTGATTCCGTATTTCTCAAGAAAAGGGAACAGCAGGTTTTCCTTCCGGCGGTAGTGTTTATCAACATCCGTCAGGCTGTTGAAAAGTCCTTTCACCTTATTCAGGTAAAGTTCTCTTTCCGGTGATGCAAATTCGGTATTGGCCTGGGTGAAAAGTTCCAGCAGTTGCCTGACCACTTTCTCCAATTCGCGGTTTTCCCGTTTGAACGTGTCGACCGGATGGCCGGGAGCCACAATTTTCATCCCCGAAAGGTCTATGTGCCCCTCAAGCGCCTGGCTATGGATGTCGCAAAGCCGTAAAACCTCCGATTCGGGCAGACCCTCGC
>JBAXDH010000100.1:0-13885 GCA_037141055.1 bacterium
GTCCGGTTACAAAAGCCATCGGGGGCTTTTTACGGTCGTTCCAGTCCATGTTCCAGGCAGGCCAGTATTCCGGGTGTTCCTTCTGAAATTCGAGCCGCGACGGGCCGGAAAGAACTTCCTTGCCCAGTTTCTTATCGATGATGCTGGAAATGTCGCCTGCCGCATTGATGGTGACTTTCAGGAATTCGTTGTCAAGCATCTTTTCCGATGCAGTGACGGATGTTTTCGCAGGGGGTGCCTCCTTTACAGCCTGGATATCGTAACATGCAAGTCCTAATGAAGGAACGGCAGCCAGGAACAGGATCCGGATGCTCTCCTTTGAAGACTGAATGATCTGAACCGGCAATTCGACATTCAACGGATCAAAAACCTTCACGGCTTTTGGTGCGCCTTCGGGATAGAGAATGTCCGCCTCAACCACATCTTTACGGCTGATTGACAACGGATTGTAAACTACTAGTGTTTTGCCTTTCCCCTGGGTATCCATTGCGCGAATCACGGCGGCAGCAGAACTTTCCAGTCCCGAAGAAAATTTATTCAGCGCGAGTACTTCATCGTTCCATGCATATTCGTAGGCTTTCGGGATGGACGTGCCGGGCAGGATGTCGTGCATCTGGCTGCCGAGTACAAGCCACCATGCTTCGTTGAGCGACCGCTGCGGGTACTTCATGCCGCCAAGCCAGTCGGCCATCACGGCTGCCGGTTCGGCTGCGGCGGCAAGTTGCTCGTTTTTGCGGTTCCAGCGTTTCATGTATGCCTGTGAGGAGAGGGACCCGGATGAATGTTCAGTGAGCAAAAGATCGCCGGAATATGAGGGCAGCTGTTTTTTCTGTTCGGGGGTCAGGTCGCGGAAAAGCTGGTCAGAGGAACAAAGATAGACGCTGATTTTTCCATCGGGCTGGGCGAGGCTGCCAACAGCGTTTTTTACATCTTCTTCACGGGGTGCTCCGCCTTCGTCTCCAACGCCGTAATAGCGGTAGTCGGCAAAAACGCCGTACTTTTTCCCGTTTTCCATCACCCTGTTAACCCAGTATGCGGCAGTGTCAAGGCGTTTTTTCACCTCACCGCCATAATCGGTGGCATTGAGGGCTGCGACGATGCCGTTGCCGTCGGGGCCTGTCCAGTTGCCGATGTTGAACGGGATGCCCGAAGCAGAACCCCACGAAAGTTTCTGTGTTGAAAACCCTTTTAATCCTGCATGGGCCAGCACCGAGGGGATGTGTGCCTGGAACCCGAAGCAGTCGGGGAGGAGGAAGTCGACGCTTTCCTTGCCAAATTCAGCCCTGAAGTAGCCATTGCCATATAACACCTGCCGTATCATTGACTCCGGCGACGGAATATTGGCATCGCATTCGTCGACAGAAGAACCGCCGACGAACCATCGTCCCTGGGCTACATATTTCTTCAGTCTTTCATATTTCTCCGGGTAATACTCCTTCATCAGTTTGTACCGGCGGGCACCGGAGAATGTGAATACATAGGGTTTGTATTTTTCAAACCGCTGAAAGTTATCGTCCAGCGTGTTTTTCAGGTATTCGTTTATCGTTGTCTGGTAATCCCAGCGCCATTCGGTGTCGAGGTGTGCATACCCGACGGTGTACAGAACCGGTTCTTTGGAAAGATCGTATTTCGCCGCTGCCGTTTTTGCTGGTTCAGGCTGGGCTGTTGCAACCTGCCAGGAAAGGAGTGACACGAGAATGGCAGCAAGGGAGTATCGAAGGTTCATAACAGTTGAATTACCTTGTAAAATTAGAGATTTATTTTGTTTCTCAAAAAGCGCTACTTTTGTACAAACAAATCAAAACAGGGATAATTCTATGAAAAAAATTGCAGGTTATTTGTTCATCGGGGCCATACTGGCATCATGCATGAGCAATAAGGATCAGTTTAAAATCACCGGTAACGTGAAGGGAATTGACACTGGGATGATCTTTCTTCAGAAAAAGGATCAGGACCAGTGGATCACAGCCGACTCAGCCAGGCTGGATAAGGGCAGTTTCACATTTACAGGCAAAGTTGACATCCCCCAGATATTCCACCTGGAGATCAAAGCAAATGAGCTGATTCTGCCGGTTTTTGTCGAAAATTCAAAAATTGATATACAGGTATTCCCTGACAGCCTCGATAAGTCGGTTATCAAAGGATCGGCAACCCAGGATATCTATCAGCAGTATCTCTCCATGAATGAAAAAATCAACATCAGGATGGAGGAGGTTTACAATCAGTGCAAGAAGGCAAAGGAGGCCAGGGATACCATCAGCATGGAACGGTGCGATTCCGTGTCAAACGCACTCGATGCCGAGGTGAAGAAACAGCTTCAGGATTTTGTCAAAACCAACAGCAAGACCGTTGTTTCCCCGTACCTTGTGATTCGGAACAGCTGGCAATTCGAGCTGCCCGAACTCGAAGTGCTTGTAAACGGCATGGATACCAGCCTGAACAAGTCGGCCGACATGCAGCAGTTGCATAACCGGGTCGCGATTCTCAAAAGTGTGGAAGTCGGCCGCATTGCACCCGATTTTACCATGAACGACAGCACCGGTAAACCGGTGAGACTCTCTTCGCTGAAAGGCAAAATTCTCCTGGTTGATTTCTGGGCATCGTGGTGCGGGCCGTGCCGCGCTGAAAATCCGAATGTCGTGAAGGCATACCAGGCCTATGGCAAGAAAGGGTTTGATGTGCTCGGCTGTTCTTTCGATAAGGATCGTGGAAAATGGATCAAGGCCACCAAGGATGATAAACTTACGTGGAATCACGTGTCCGATCTGAAAGGATGGGCCAATGCTGCCGGCAAACTCTACGGGGTGAACTCAATCCCTGCCAATGTGCTTCTCGACAAGGACCAGAAGATCATCGGACGCAACCTCCGCGGCGAAGAGCTGATGAAAAAACTTGCTGAAGTCCTCGGCCCGATCGCTCCTGAAAAAAAGCCCGGCAAAAGAAAATAATTGAATGCATACATTGCCTGCATTGCTTTCATTGCTTTCATTGTATGCATTGTCTAATTTACTTTTATGAAAAGATTCCTGCTTTTTATTTTAATCATGGCCTCGGTTGTGGTTCAGGCGCAGAATACCATTGACGGAACAATTCAGAGGTTTGGCGGGAAAAAGGTTTTCCTGATGAGCATTTTTGGAGAAAGGACGAAAGCCATCGATTCAACAACCACCGATTCCAGCGGGCATTTCCGGTTCGTTGTTTCCAACAGGCTTCCCGGGATGTACCGGGTGCTGTGGTCAAAAGAGGGGCTGGTCGACCTGGTATGGAACCAGGAGGATGTGAAGTTTGTAACCACCATAAGGAATCCCGAAGACAGCCTGCAGATCATCACTTCCCTGGAAAATAAAATCAACCGCGATTATTCGAAACTAGACCGCATCAACCAGTCAAAGCTGGCACTACTGATGCCGGTCGTGGATTTTTACCCGGTGAAGGACGCATTTTATGAATCGGCGGCAAGGGAACTTGAGTACACCCAGAAATCGCAGCAGCACTACCTGGATTCGCTTGTGAAACTGTATCCAAACTCCTTTGCCGTGCGCATTGCGAAAATTTACCAGACCCCGTTCATCCCTGCAGGAATGGGAAAAGAGGGAAGGATCACCTATTTGAAGCAGCATTATTTCGACCATGTCGATTTTTCCGATACATCGCTGCTGCGCAGCATGGCTTTCGTTAACAAAACCATTGCCTACCTGTCGATTTACAGCAACAACAGGATGCCGCAGAAGCAGCTCGAAGCCGAGTTCATCAAGGCCGTCACGCTGATGCTCAGCGCTGCTTCCGTAAACAATGTGACGTACAAGTTCCTGCTTGATTACCTGGTGGGCGGATTTGACAAGTATCATTTCGACGATGTGATCACTTATATTGCCGACAATTTCCAGGATCCGTCATCCTGTGAGGACCAGGAGCGGAAATCGGCCCTTCAGAAAAAGCTGGATACCTTTAAGAAAATTTCCATCGGCAAAATCGCCCCGGAGCTGACAGTCCCCGACGTCAAAGGGAAACCTGTCAGCCTTGCCGGAGTTAATTCGGAATATACCCTGGTAATCTTTTATGCCAGCAGTTGCCCTCATTGTGTTGCCATGACACCACGGCTCAGGGAACTCTACGAAAAGCAGCGTCCTAAAAAGTTTGAAGTGATGGCCGTGTCGATTGATACCAGCCGCGCAGAGTGGACCTCCTTTCTCAGCGAGCAAAAGGTGAACTGGATCAATGTGTCTGACCTGAAAGGTTTTGGCGGCAAATCTGCCGATGATTTCAACATTTATGCGACCCCCACCATGTTTCTGCTTGACCGTGAGAAAAAAATCCTTGCGAAACCCATTTCCCTGATGGAACTCGAACAGTCATTGCGGGATTATAATCTTGTAAAGTAATTAAAAAGCCCGATGAACTTTTTAACTTTGCAAATTTTCCGGGAAAGCCGGTTTGTGTTCACAATTAGCTGCAGCGCACATGTACGATTACATCCAAGGTAAACTTGCGGAGAAAAACCCTGCATACGCAGTGGTTGATGTCAATGGCATCGGCTATCTGCTGAATATTTCATTGCACACATACGCCCAGCTCCGGCAGGACGAACACTGCATCCTCTACACCCACCTGGTGGTGCGGGAGGATGACATCCTGTTATACGGGTTTTCCGACACCGGTGAACGGGAACTTTTCCGGCAGCTCATCAGTGTATCGGGTGTTGGTGTGAACACGGCCCGCATCATTTTATCCTCTCTTTCCCCTGCTGAGGTTATCAGGGCAATTGGCGAGGGAAACGCACCCCTTCTTCAGCAAATCAAGGGCATCGGTGCGAAAACGGCTCAACGCATCATTATCGATTTGAAAGAGAAGGTTTCAAGGGAGTTGATTCCGCATGAAAAATCAGGTTTTTTGCACAATACAAAGAAGGAAGAAGCGTTATCAGGATTGATCATTCTGGGCTTCCCCAAGATGCTTGCTGATAAAGCTTTGAATAAAATCATCGAATCGGAAGGGACAGGGTTGACAGTGGAACAACTGATCAAACACGCACTCAAGGTGTTATAGCGTGCAGGTTCCGTATTAATATTACGTTGCTGGACTTAGTGAAGAAACATAACTTATACATTCTCATATGCCTGGCCGTCCTGGTTACCATCCGCATCCCGGTTTTTTCCGGAGAATCGACAGGTAATTATGGATCACGCGCCTTTGCGTTTCCTCCCGACAGTCTGAAAAGAGGTGATTCCACCATCCTCAGGTATCCTTTTGGCGATGAAACCGTCATGCCGGGCTCCGGCAAGGAAAATCCGATTTATCTGAAAAATCCGTCGAATTTAAAAACGACCGTCGAATACGACCCTCTTACCAGGCAGTATTACTATTCCTACAAGATCGGGGAAACGACCTACCGGATTCCCACCACACTTTCCTTCGATGAGTTTCAGAACCAGGACATGAACGCCATGATCAACCAGTACTGGAAGGAGCGGTCGGAAGCAGCGAGCATGGACAATGCCAAAGGGATCATTCCGAAAATCCATATTCCCGGGAAGGTTTTTGAAACAATTTTCGGCAACAATACCGTTGATATCCGTCCGCAGGGATCGGCCGAAATCGACTTCGGAATTGTATCGAACCGCCGCGACGACCCGATGCTGAACACCAACCAGCGCCGGCAGACCAACTTCGATTTTCAGGAGAAAATCCAGATGAACGTAGTGGCAAAAATCGGGGACAAGATTGAGTTCAAGATTAACTACAACACCGAAGCCACGTTCGATTTCGAAAACAAGCTGAAACTGAAATACGAAGGCAAGGAAGATGACATCATCCAGCTGATCGAGGCCGGGGACGTGAACATGCCGCTCAGCACCAACCTCATCAGGGGAACCGAAAGTTTGTTCGGCATCAAGACCAAACTGAGGTTCGGACGGGTTACTGTCACGGCATTGTACTCCCAGCAAAAAAGCGAGACCAAAAATATCGTTGTCCAGGGAAATGCCCAGACCCAGAAATTCAACATCCGTGCCGATGAATACGAAGAGAACAAGCACTTCTTCCTCGGGCAGAATTTTAGGGATACCTACCGGGAAGGCACAAAGAAACTGCCCGTTATCACTTCCAATGTGAATATCCTGAAAATTGAAGTCTGGGTGACGAACATTGGCGCAGCGGTTACCGAAAACCGCAACATCGTGGCTTTCATGGACCTGGGTGAATATGATCCATACAATACACGCCTGTTTACCGGCTATCCCAACAGGAAGTTTCCTTCCAACAATTCGAACAACCTTTTCCAGGTGCTCATGTCAAATTCGTCCGATTCGGCGCAGGTTCGTAACATCAACACGGTTACGAACTACCTGAAGGGAGCCCCCTATTACCTGATATCCGGGCAGGATTTTGAAAAGGTTGAAAGTGCACGTAAACTCCTGCCTTCGGAGTACAGTTTCAACCCGAAACTTGGCTTCATCTCCCTGAACTCGGTCCTGAATTCCGATCAGACCCTGGCTGTTGCCTACCAGTACCAGGTAGTTGGCGATACCGCCGTTCGACAGGTTGGCGAGTTCTCTGACCAGGGGATCATGTCTCCGAGAAGCCTTGTGTTAAAACTGCTGAAAAGCACTTCCCTGAATACGAAAATACCGACGTGGAAACTGATGATGAAAAACGTGTATGCACTCGGTGCTTACCAGTTGCAGGGAAACGATTTCACCCTCAACGTCATTTATTCGGGAAATGCAAACGGCGTGCCTACTTCCTATATCACGGAAGGACGCATCAAGGGCATTCCGCTGCTTCGGATCCTGAATCTGGACAACCTCAACCAGCAGTTCAATCCTCCGGGCGACGGGATGTTCGACTTCATCGACAATGCGGTAACCCAGGGGGGCACGATACAGGCTTCGAACGGAAGGATTTTCTTCACCGTGCTTGAACCATTCGGAAAGGATTTGCGGGATTCCATTTTCGACCCGGCCAATCCAAAGGCATCCCTTGAACTGGCCGATAAATATTGCTTCGACTCGCTCTACACCATGACAAAATCCATGGCCAGGCAGTACCCCGACAAAAACAAGTTTTCACTGGACGGTTTCTATAAATCATCGGCCGGTGCCGAAATCTCCCTGAATGCGCTCAATGTCCCGGCCGGGTCGGTGAAAGTAACCGCAGGCGGCATCAAACTTACTGAAAACGTTGACTATACGGTTGATTATACCCTGGGCCGGGTGCGGATCATCAATGAAGGAATCCTGAATTCCGGAACGGCGATCAACATTTCGCTGGAAAGCAATGAAATGTTCAACGTACAGACCAAGCGGCTGATGGGAGCACATATCGACTACAAGATAAACAAGGATTTTGTAATTGGCGCGACCATTTTGAACCTGAATGAGCGGCCGCTCACCCAGAAGGTGAATTACGGTGACGAGCCGATGTCAAACACAATCTGGGGTGCGAATCTTTCATACCGCACCCAGTCGAGGCTCATCACCCGTTTCGTGGATGCGCTGCCGCTGATAACCACCAAAGCACCCTCTTCGATTGCAGTGGATTTTGAGTTCGCCCATTTTATTCCGGGACATTCCAAGTCGATCGGGCAGGCCGGTACAACCTACATCGACGACTTTGAGGGCGCAAAATCGACCATCGACCTGAAAAATATCAGCAACTGGTTTATGGCCAGCACCCCGCAGGGCCAGACCACTGCAAGGATGTTTCCTGAAGCAGCGGCAGGCCCTCCCACGCTTTCGTACGGGTTCAACCGGTCAAAACTTGGATGGTACATCATCGACCCGTTGTTCTATGATAAAAACACAAACCTGCTGCCTCCGAATGTTTCCAACCAGGAACTGTCGAATCAGTATGTGCGCCAGATATGGGAAACGGAAATCTTTCCAAACAAACAGCCGCTGAACGGCGTGCCGGTGAACCTGGCTGTGCTCAACCTGGCCTATTATCCGTCGGAACGAGGTCCTTACAACTTTGATGTGACGCCTACCCCGCTGTCGAAAGGGATGAACGCCGACGGAACACTGGCCAATCCCGAAACCCGCTGGGGCGGGGTGATGCGTAAGATCGAGTCGACCGATTTCGATGCCACCAACATCCAGTACATCGAATTCTGGCTGATGGACCCGTTCGTGTACGACACGCTCAATACGGGGCAGCTTTATTTCAACCTGGGGGATGTTTCCGAAGATATTTTGCGCGACGGCCGCAAGAGTTATGAAAACGGCCTGCCAACAAGCGCACTGGTGAAAGATGTGGATACGACCATCTGGGGCCGGGTACCGCGGCTGCAGGCGCTGGTTGACGCCTTTGACAACACCCCGGCTTCGCGGCCTTTCCAGGATGTGGGATATGACGGATTGTCGGATGTGGAAGAACTGTCGTATTTCGACACTACATACGTGTCCAAGGTAAGAAATGCGTTCGGTTCCAACTCGGGAGCCTATAAGAACGCCTCGACCGACCCTTCTGCCGATGATTTTCATTATTTCAGGGGGACCGATTACGACAACAACCCTACCTTCAGCAGTGTGCTGAACAGGTACAAGAAATACAACGGACCGGAAGGAAACAGCCCGACTACGGAACAATCTCCGGAAAAATATCCGACCATCGCCACCACGATCCCGAACATGGAGGATATCAACAAGGACAACACCCTGAGCGAGGCCGAGCGTTATTACCAGTATGTGGTACAGCTGCGCCGCGATCAGATGAAGCCGGGCATGAACTACATCACGAACGTGTATCATGCCAGCGACATCCCCCTGGCCGACGGAACGCGTGGAAACGTCAACTGGTACCAGTTTAAAATTCCCATCCGCACACCCGACCAGACCATCGGCAGCATCAACGATTTCACCTCCATCAGGTTCATGAGGATGTTCTTCAAGAACTTCCAGCGCCCGGTGGTCTGCCGTTTTGCAACCCTGGAACTTACCCGCGGAGAGTGGCGCAAATACAATTACAGCCTCCTTTCACCGGGTGAATATATTCCAACCGCCGACCAGAACCAGACACAGTTTGACATTGCCACAGTGAGCCTTGAAGAAAACGGCAGCAAACAGCCCATTCCATACGTGATGCCCCCGGGCATCCAGCGTGAAACGAACTGGGGCTCGACCAACATGCAGAAGCTCAACGAGCAGTCGATGTCGTTCAAAGTTTGCAACCTGGTCGACGGCGATGCGCGTGCAGCCTATAAAACGACGGAATTTGACTTCCGCCAGTTCAAAAGGCTCCAGATGTACGTTCATGCCGAGCAGTCGATACGTACGCAGAACCTCAAAGCGGGCGACCTTACCGTCATCATGAGAATCGGGTCGGACTTCACAGACAACTACTACGAATATGAGATTCCCCTTAACTTTACGCCGTGGGGAACCCAGGCCAGCAACCCCGATGCGATCTGGCCGGAGAGCAATGCATTTGACATCGACCTCGAACGTCTTGTACGGGTGAAATACGACCGCCTGGTGGCCATGCGCGACCACGGGCTGAACCTTACCTCCTCCACACCCTATTCGGAGTATGACGGCAAGAATAAGATCACCATTGTGGGTTCGCCGACCATCAGTGATGTGCGGGCCATCATGATCGGGGTGAGAAATCCCAAAAAGAGTTCAAACTCCTCCGACGACGACGGCCAGTCTAAATGTGCGGAGGTGTGGGTGGATGAGCTCCGGTTGTCGGATTTCAACAAGGACGGGGGTATTGCCGCCACGGCAAGGGTGGCAGTCGAGCTTGCCGACCTGGGACGGATTCAGCTCACCGGGACCTACAGCAGTGCAGGTTTTGGAACCCTTGAGCAAAAACAGACCCAGCGGCCAATGGAATCTGTCCTGACCTTTGGCTTTGACACCGATCTTGAACTGGGCAAGTTTTTCCCGGCTAAAACGGGCATTCGCATCCCGATGCACTTCGATTATTCCATGCTGCTTACCAGTCCGAAGTACGACCCGCTTAATCCCGACCTTTACCTGTCGCAGGTTATCAATGCCTTTGACACCCAGCAGCAGAAGGACTCGATCAAGCAGATCACGCAGGGATATACCCAAACAAAAAATTTCAACCTGATGAATGTCAGGAAGGAGCGCACCGGCGACAGGAAACCGAAGATCTACGACATCGAGAACTTCAACGCCAGTTATTCCTATTCGGAGATCTTTCACCGCGATGTCGATATCGCCTACGACCTGAAGAAGAAATACACGGGTGGACTGGGTTATACTTTTGCAGCCCAGCCGAAGAATGTGCTGCCATTTCAGCGGGTGAGGTTTTTAAGCCGTTCAAAGGCGTTTGCCCTCATTAAAGATTTTAACTTCTATTACCTGCCCAAGGCCTTTTCGTTCCGCACGGATATGAACCGTGAATTCAACCAGCGTCAGTTCCGGAATAAAAGCCAGGCCATCGTTCCAATGGAGACATTCTACATCAAGCGCTGGGACTGGAACCGCACCTACGACCTGAAATACGACTTTGCAAAGTCGCTGAAATTAACGCTCGTTGCCAACACGCAGGCTTTTGTAAACGAACCTCCCGGTGTGATCGACCGCTCGAACCGCGACCAGGTGTGGAGTGAAATCTTCTCATTCGGCACCAAAAGAAATTACAACCAGGCCCTCAATGTTTCATGGGATGTGCCCATCGGCAAGATCCCGATGCTTGATTTTATCACCCTGCAGGCAGGCTACCTGGCGGCTTACCACTGGCTTGCCACGCCGACGTCCATCCAGGCGCAGTATGGCAACTCCATTGAAAATTCAAACACGCAGGCACTCAACGGAGGGTTGAACATGGTGACCCTGTACAATAAAATTCCATACCTGAAGAGGATCAACCAGAATGCGGCCAGCACCCGCGGGACCAAGCCGGAGCCGCCCAAGAACAAGAACGTTGACAAGCAGGACAGCCTGAAACTGATACCCAACCGCCCGAATATCGGCAAGATCCTTCTCGAAGGGACCCTTCGTTTCCTGATGGGGGTGCGAACGGCTAAATTCACCTATACCCAGGGAAACGGAACTTTGCTGCCTGGCTTCAAGCCTGAGCCTGTCGCCCTTGGAAACGACTGGGGCCAGAATGCCCCCGGGCTGGGGTTTGTTTTTGGCAGCCAGAACGATATCCGTGCCACTGCCTCGGGGCGCGGCTGGATTACTTCCGACACCATGCTGAACAATCCGTACCTGAAAAAGTTTTCCGAGAACCTGAGCATCACGGTGAGCGTTGAACCCATCCGGGATTTGCGGATCGAGGTCATCGCAAACAGGCAGTATTCGAAATCGCACCAGGAGTACTACAAAGCCAATTCGGCAGGAGTGTTCAGTTCCTACTCCCCGTATGATCAGGGCAGTTTTACAACTTCCTATATCATGATCGGGACCTCTTTTACCAGTGACAACGGCTACGGGCAATCACCCACCTTTGAAAAAATGAAGGAGTACCGGCTTCAGATCGCACAGCGTTATGCCCTGCTGAACCCCAATTCGAAAACCATCAACGACTCCACAGGTTTCCCGCAGGGGTACGGCCCGACCAACCAGGAGGTGCTCACTTCCGCGTTCCTTGCCGCTTATGGCGGGAGAGATCCGGCAAAGATCAATCTGACTGCATTTCCGTCCATTCCCTTGCCGAACTGGCGGCTCACCTATGACGGACTTGCCAAACTGAAGATTTTCAAAACATGGCTGCGCACCCTGACCATCACCCATGCCTATCTGTCGACTTACAATGTGGGAACCTTCAACTCCAACATCCGCTATGCGGAGCAAAACGGTATGCCTTCGGTGGTTGACGATGCCGGGAATTATATCCCGCAGGCTCAAACCACCGTGGTTTCCATTACGGAGCAATTCAACCCGCTGATAAAATTTGACCTTGGATTTATCAACAGTTTGCTTGCCAGCGTCGAAATGCGCCGCGCCCGGAACATTTCACTCAGCTTTGTCAACAACCAGCTTACCGAAATAACCAGCAATGAGTTTATCGTCGGGCTTGGCTACCGGCTCAAAGGGATCAAGTTCAACCTGTCGGGCATGCTTGGCGGCGGGAAGAAAACCAGGACCAACAGCGACCTCAATTTAAAACTTGATTTCTCCATCCGGCAGAACAAAACGGTGCTGCGCCGTGTTGACCAGGATATCAACCAGATATCCGTCGGCCAGCAGGTGATGACCCTTAATTTCTCAGCCGATTACAACCTGAGCACCCGCTTCAACGTAAGGTTCTATTTCGACAAGGTGATCAACACCCCGTACGTTTCCAACCAGTACCGCACCTCGAACACAAAGGGGGGGATTGCTTTGCGGTTTACCTTAGGGCAATAAGGAGAAAATTTGCGAGACAATAATAAAAAATTGTAATTTTGAGCAAACATTAAAATACAAGATCTATGAACGTTCCCGCTAATCTCAAGTACACGAAGGACCACGAATGGCTGAAAGTTGAAGGCGACACTGCTTATATCGGCATCACTGACCATGCACAGCACGAACTGGGCGACATTGTTTTCATCGAAGTCGAAACCGTTGGTGAGACTATTGGGAAGCATGAATCCTTTGGCACCATTGAAGCGGTGAAAACCGTGTCGGATATGTTCATGCCGGTAAGCGGCGAAGTGCTGGAGTTTAACGAAGCGTTGACCACAACCCCTGAGATCATCAACCAGGACCCGTATAATAAGGGCTGGGTGGTGAAGATCAGCATCTCCGATGTCGCAGAAGTTTCCGATCTGCTGGATGCGGCTCAATATGCGGACCTGATCGGGGCCTGATGGCTACATCCCGGGATAAATCCCGTCCCCTGATGCGATTTATAATTTACAACCGCTGGAGCATCCTGTGGTTTACTGCCATTGTCATTCTGACCATTTTACCCGGGAAGGTTTTTCCGGCGCTTCCCTCATTCATGGATCTCTTCCAGCCGGATAAACTGGTGCATATTTTTCTTTTTGCCGTCTTTTTCATCCTGCAGGTAAGGGCTTTTGTGCGGCAGGATGTATTTCCTGCTTTAGCCGGGCATGCGGTACCCGTCACCTTCATCATCGGGCTTCTACTGGGTGCCGGAACCGAAGTCATGCAGGAGTTGTTTGTGCCCATGCGAACCGGGGACATCTATGATTTCATTGCCGATACGGCTGGTTGCCTCGTGGGGTGGGCGGTTGCCAGGCGTTTTTTCTGAATAAACCTTTCTCTCCAGCCCCGGGTAAGTTTCACGGAACTTTTCACTTTTCTTTATTCTCCATTCACTTACCGCTATTCGTTTATTGTTGTTCACTACCCAATGAACGCTCCCCAACGAACAATTACCGATGAAAAATCCACAATCAATCTATTCAATCTGCAATCGTATACTGAATCTTGGCAGGTTTGCAATTCCAAATCTGCTTAGATTCAGTGATGCTGAGCGTTTGAGATTGCGAATTTTTGCAATCCGAAACAGTCGAAGTATAAATCGTCCAATCTGAAATCCTATTGACGAATCCTGGCATTTTTAAACAGTCTCCAGGATTTATTGGAAAAAATTTCCCCAACCTGTATTACCTTTTCCATTTTTCCCGATTAAGCAGGAAAAGACCATGGAAACGGAAATACCAGTTAAAAGTGAAAACATATCCCTGCTGATTCACTTTATTCGTGGAAAGAAAGTGCTGCTTGATTTTGACCTTGCCGACCTTTATGAGGTAAAAACAAAAAACCTAAACCTTGCTGTAAAGCGCAATATTAATCGGTTTCCACCAGACTTTATGTTCCAATTAACAAAAACAGAATGGGAGGGTTTGAGGTTGCAATTTGAAACCTCAAACGGTAGAGGCGGAAAACGATATTTACCATATGCCTTTACCGAACAAGGTCTTGCCATGTTAAGTGGAATTTTAAATTCGGATAAAGCC
>JBAXDH010000101.1:0-13839 GCA_037141055.1 bacterium
CATAGCTGATGGTTCCCGATCCGCTGCCTGCTGCGGTTGATGTGAGCGCGGCAGGAGTGTTCCCGTTGCAGATCGTCTGATTTGCTGAAATCGTCCCTGCAGTCGCAGCACTTTGAACCGTCACCTTCCTACACCCTGTCGCCCAATTTCCTGCCCCGCAATCCGGCGTTCCGGTTGCATCGACAAATACCGCATAGGTTCTGGAACTGGTTAGTCCCGAGGGAGGATCATAACTGCCGGCAGTCGCCCCGCTGATCAGGGTCCAGCCTGAAGTGCTTGTTCCCGAAGGACAAGTGATGATGCCTGACTGGTAATACCACTGGTAAGTAAATGTCCCGGTCCCTCCCGAGGGGGGAGCAGACATGGTAATAATTGAAGGATCGCCATTGTAACAGATTGTTTCCTCTGAAGTCGTAACAGCGCCATAGTTCACGGCATTAAGTACGGTCACAGTCAACTGATCTGTTGAAGAACAAAATTTCGAAAATGTAATATCATCAAGGCCGAAATCATTTCCTCCGGCAACCGTCACAGTATCAATAATCTGAATTTGAGCAGCTGTGTTCGACCCGGAATTCCAGATTGTGTAAAATTGTAACCAAACGGAGGGTGTGTTTGCAAGTGCTTCAGTCGGAGCTTCAATAATTGGCCCTATCTTGGCCCCGTTGATGCTGAAACGCAGCCTGGCAGGAACCAGGTTGTTCTGCGTGTTGATCCAGGTGCTGAAGGCATAATCCGTATTCGGTGTCACTGTGACCGTTTGCTGCCAGATACTTGCCCATGGACTTGTTGCCCCGTTGACCACCATATAATTTCCGTGGCCTGTTGTATGATCCGCAGGCCCCCAGAAATTGCTGTGATAGGGATGCGAATCGGGTGCAACCGCGTATGTCCATTCGGGAACCAGACTGCCACCGGGAGCAACATATATATAGTCTGTGGTGAAGGCTGTATTCCCCTGGCTGAAATCTCCGTTTACCACCAGGTTGGTGTTCGTAACCGTCGTAACAGTTACGGTGTAGGTTGTGGTAGCCAACGGAGATGCAACCGGGTTTGATATGTTTGGATTACTCAGGCTGGCAGAAGGAGACCATTGGTAACCAAGGAAACCGGCACTTGCACTCAATTGAGCCGAGCTGCCA
This sequence comes from bacterium, assembly GCA_037141055.1. GTDB lineage: Bacteria > Bacteroidota > Bacteroidia > Bacteroidales > FEN-979 > CAIVAT01. The sequence goes on from JBAXDH010000101.1 coordinate 1,143, forward strand.
GAGCAGATTGTTTGATTCGGACCTGCATCTGGCGCTGCCGGCATTGTTACTGTCGCCGAAGCTGTTACGGTACAATTTCCTGCTTCGGTTACTGTAACAGTATAGGTGCCTGCATTGAGTCCCGCGATATTCCTGGTGGTCATGCCATTGCTCCAGTTATAGGTATATGGTGCAGCACCGTTTGTAACAGTGAGATTAACCGCACCGTCGGCACAACAGAAACAGGTTGAGTTTGTAACGGCTGTTGAAGCTGTCATCTGTGCTACTGTTAAGGATACCGTAGAAGTTCTTTTTACAGAGGCTGCATCTGTCACCGTAACAGTATAATTGTATGTGCCTGCAGCAAGCGTTGAAGTTTGCCACGACTGTGTGGTCTGACCTCCCGGCGACCACAGGTAAGCAGGTGTTCCGGAGGCGCCGGTTACAGTCACGCCAATGTTGCTGGTGTTGCCGGGACACATCGGGTTGGGTGTTGCTGTGGCTTTGGCGTCATAAGAGGCTGCCCCTGTGAAATCACCATCGGTTGTTATCCCGGTGAATGACACTGTTGAGGCACCCACGGTACCTGTATAGGTCCAGTTAGGTGAAACGAACCTTGCGTTGTTTATCAGGCTTGCTGTACCTGCAACATCATTTGCCGCATCATAATTCAGTGTTATATTATAGGAGGGTAGTGTTCCTGCACTGTGGGTAAGTACCCAGTATCTTTTCAAATAATTTCCACGGGGCTGGGAAAGGTTCGGGTCAATCGAGTTTGCCTTGAGCTGCAGGTTAAAGGTAATTCCTGTAAAACTTGTGGCTGTAATTGTTACCGGGGAATAAAAAGGTGTTCCCGATAGATTTCCAACCGGGAAGGTGTAAGTGGTAACAGCTCCCGGCGTTACATTGAGGTGCCCGGTTCCTTCAGGAACAATCATGTCGTTGACCGAAAAAGGGCTGCCGGCAATTGTAGCTCCACTTGCTATCGTCAGGTCGTTGTCTGCAAGGACAAACTTGCCACTGGTCAATGTAAGTGTATGGTTCACCGTCACCGACGCACCGCTGCCGCTAAGGTACACTCCATAGGCAGGATAAGAAACATTGAGCGTCAGGTTATAAAAAGTTGTCGGGGAGGTTCCGTCCATGTACTGAAACGACTGGTAGGTGTCATTTAATGTAACAGTACCATTCCGCGCGTTAAAAGATCCCCCGTTGTTCGTCCAGTTCCCTGCAACGTTCAACGCCCGATTACTGGAAGTAACATCTAAAGAAGCACCACCTCCTATTTCAACATTGCTTGTAACGGTAAGTGCTGCCGCCAGCGTTGCCGATGCTGTGCCTCCCAGTTTCAGCGACCCTGCAATCGGTGTCGATGCCGCCGGGATGGTTATGGCTCCGGTACCGGTTAAAAAGAGATTGTAATAGAGTACAGGTTTCACCGTCTGTCCGGTACCGTAATAGTTAACTGTACTGCCAAGAGCTGTTGCATTCAAAGTTGTGACTGCGGAGGTTCCGCCAATATTCAGGATTGCTCCTGCGGCAAGCGTAGCAGTTCCCGATCCGGCCAATGAAGTGCTGACGGTAAGTGCCTGCCGGATGGTGAGTTCAATGCTGGCAGTAATATTGGGAATCGAAAACGTTCCGTTCAATCCCTGGCTGTTTGTGCTGAAAGTATGAAGACCCGTTCCGGCATTAAAGGTGCCGAAATTGTTGGCAATCCCGTTTCTGAATTCAACGGGCGAATTACCGGTGTTGTTCCAGGTACCCCCAACGCTGACCACTACCTGTCCTGTAAAAATTTTGGTTCCCGTTGCAGAAGTAATATTAAGTGTACCGCTAACTCCATCTCCTACTGTCGTTGCACCTGTTACCGTTAAGGCGAAGCCGGCGACATTTAAAATCGCCCCGTCACTGATTTTCAGGTCGCCAGAAATCGATAACCCGACTGCTGTTGTGGTTGTCCCCCCGGTGATGCTGAGATTATGAAAATTGGTAAAAATGGATGAAGGCAATGTATTGGTTGCATTCATTTCAACTGTACCTGATCCCGGGGTCCAGACAGCACTGCTAAACGCCGTGATGGTTCCGTTTACACGCAAAGTCCCTCCTGCTGTCATGTCTATCACACTGGCCTGGCCAGCAATAGCGCCAAGCGACAGGCTACCGGCAACCAGTTTTGAGCCACTGGTAAACGTGATATTTCCTTCCCTGTTGGCACTTCCTGAATTTCCTACAACAACCGCCCCGGTTACCGTGAGAGACGGACTCCCTGATGAAGCAAATGTCAGTGTTGCAGCAGCTGTTGCAGTATTATTTAATGCCAGGGAAGCACACGTAAAAATACCATCAACTGTTACCGTGTGTCCGGTATTAATGACCACGTCATCCCCAGGCCCGACTCCCTGAAAATTGTAGGCAATGCCCGTGTTGGTAGATGCTGCATTGGAAGATAATGTTAAATGTGTGTCGTCCGTAATCGACAATACTGTACCAATTGCAACATTTCCCGTGGTTCTGATAATATTTCCGACACTTATCTGCGTTGTAAACAGAGTCCCCACCCCAACAACATTGGCATTGGCCGTTGAAGTAGTAATTGTTCCGGTCCTGACTGTATTCGGCCACGCTGTTGCACTCCAGTTCCCTGATGTGCTGCTTGTTATCGTCGCCCCGTACGAATCCACCCAACCGAACACGATGAGCATCATCATCAGAAAAAATATCTTCCCGGGCATCCCCACCCGCCTGCCGTGAACCCGTTGGTTACCGGATAAAAATTGCTCAACCGGATTCTCCCCGTTGATGACGAATTTTGATGAATTGGAATCAATGATGGGTGCCATTGACTCATGGCAATGTGTAAACTTTTTCATATTCCTGCTTCTAAAGTGCGTAGGGAATCGTATTCGGATAAATATATATACCGGCCATCAATAGCCGGGCCCGCCGTAAATTGACGGCAGGCATACGTGGTTGTGGTTATAATTTTGCGTGTTAACATGGTTGTCAGAGTGGCCTGTAATCGTTGCCAGCAGCCCTCTATTGCATATTCTTTTGAATTCCTGTCATGGTATTGTTAACGAAATACAAATTAACTCCGTTCCTATCTCTCAAAACAGAGACATAATACCTGTTCTCCTAAAAATTTATACGCCTTACAGCAGGTAAATTACACCCGCGTATTTATACGCAACAGCCTGATTTTTGGCGAGTATATCCCGCTCATGGGCCGGTGAGGACATGCAAAATCACGCACGATGCGTATCGCATGTCTGACAAAAGAAAAACAATGGAAGGTGCCCGTTCGGGCGGACGGTGTTTAACCCCTGAGGGTTATGCCAGTTCGAGAAGGTTTCTCACTTCGGAGATCAGTTCGGCGGTATTCCGCACGCCGAATTTCAGGATCAGGTTGGCCCGGTGGCCTTCAATGGTCCGGGGACTGAGGAACAGTTTCGAAGCGATCTCTTTATTCGTAAAGCCCTGCCGGATAAAAAGCAGAATTTCATTCTCCCGGGCAGTGATATTCAAATCCAGTCCCCTGCCCTTTTCCGGCTCTTTCGCCAGCAGCACGGGAATAATTTCCTGTGAAAAGAAACTCTTGCCACGGGATAGTTCGGTGAGACAGTCAAGGAACTCTTCACGGGTGATGCTGTCGGTGAAAAAACCCTGGATCCCGAACTGGAACAGGCTGGAAGCCCGCACAAACTCTTTGGGCTTCAAATACATCAGGACTTTGATATCCGGGGATGCTTCCAGCAGCCCCTTGATATCATTGGCTGATGATTGCTCAAGCCAGGAATACTGGGTAACGATGATGCCACGAATGCCGGGCTCCAATGAATTACTGAGCTGTCTGCAGTCCGATTCCGTCATGATGATTTCAATATCCTTTACATCCTGTAACAGAAATCTGATGCTCATGCCAAATAAGTCAGAACTTCCTGGAATGATAATGGAAATTTTTTTCTGAGAAGATTCGATTTTTCCTGTGAATCTGTCAGTCATGAGCATGGAAGCTGCTGTATTTGTTTTTGGTCCCATAAGGCTTATTATTTATACACCGCTTAATGGGCGGTGCGCAGATTAATCTAACCGGCATATACCGCAAAGGCGGTTAACCCCGGATTGAAATTTTCCTGCATGTGATTAAATGATTTGTTTGATGCGTTAAAAAACAATGGTTCTTTATGCGCCAAAAGCAGGCTCTTTCGGAAATTCCGTAGAAATACGATAGGATTGAAAGGGTAACTACTTACAGGCATAAAGCTAATTCTTCGATCTGATGGTAAACATTTCAATTTTCTCATAATATCATAAACATGAATAATTTGATTTTGAAATGAACCTAACATTCAGTGAATCATTGTTATGAAAAAACTGAAGAACTGCAAATGTACGAAAGAAAAAAGAAAAATCAACACCTCTTTTAATGTATTTTTTAGGGTAAGAGGTAGTTTACTCAGGGTATATATACCGTAATGAAGCAGGATAGACCACTAATTCTATGACAACCAAACTGTTACAATGAATATAAATTGCGAACCGAAAGAAATGGTGCATGAAAAAATAAAAAAATACCGGCAACCATCATGGTGTTTACCGGTGTTTTCGAAGGCGTTCAGTGATTTAACCGTCGATGTTGATCAGGTTGATCAGGTTGATATACCTGGTGTTGGCGTTAATTCTTCCCCTGTACGGTGAATGCCTGGAACATCAGCAGGATTAAAGAGAATGGTAAATTTTTCATTTGGAAACCGGTTTTGTTCATTGTTGTCAGTTGGCGAAAGTAAACTGAACAATTCACCTGCGGTATAGGACAATTGGAAATTCGATGTAGGTGAAATGCTGAAATGATTGTAAGTGTTTTTCCTACATGTCCGAACATAAAAACGGGAAGCGCAGCCATCAGATGACCGCGCTTCCCGGGAGATTGTTCCTGCAGGAACATATAGAAGTATGTCCCGGCAGGAGAAAAGAATCCTGGCTACCTCGTAAACACCATTTTGTTCACTTTCACATAGGTATCCTTTGTGTCGTCGAAAATGATCTTGTACATGTAAACCCCGGGGGCCATGTGAAGTGCTGCAGGATCAACCGTGACTGCGTGTGATCCGGAATTTTCCGGGCGGTCGGTCAGTGTCTGGATTGTCTTTCCGTACAAATCGGTAAGCACAAGTTTTACATGACCCTGCTCCGGCAGCGTGTACACGATTGTGGTCGTCCCAGCAAAGGGGTTCGGGTAGTTGAACATGGTGATCTCCTGCGATCCGTCGGCCGTAAGTACATCCGGCATCTTCAGATCGAAGTTTTCGTAGGGACTGGCCAGGATATCGGCAAATTCGCTGCCCGCACCGATACTGAAGACACCCGCTGGTTCCGCGATCGCGTCCTTCACCCTCAACTTCAGGCTCAGCAACAGATCATCCGCCTTGACCTTCAGCGGCTTGGTATCGGTCCATGCGATGGAAATCTTCCCGTCGCCGAACGAATACTTCATCCCCTCCTCCTGGTTCAGGATTTCAACCACTTCGTAACGGTCGCTGTCATATCCCAGGAAGAGCGTCATGGCACCAAGTTCCGCATCGCGGCTGGTCCTGATGTCGTATTTAAACGGTTCGCCCACCGGAACAGTAATGACACTGTCGCTGATGATTGACAGGAAGGTAGTCTCCTTGAATCCGAGCGGAATGAAGGTTCCGTTGACGTCGCCGGTGCACAGGGCGGTAAGATCCTGAACAACCGGGGTGCCCGACAAGGCTACACTCTTCTCGGAAATCTTCCAGTCGCCGGCCGGGTAGGATGCGATCGATCCGATGGTGCGCAGTTTGATATAGAGCGCATCAAGACCCGTGATGGTCGTGCTTGCATTCACATCTGCAACCACCTGGCGCAACCCGCTCAGCGGATAGGAGCCGATGACATTCAGCTGCACGATCAGCGCATCCGTGGCGTTGTTGCCGCCCCAGGTGCCGTTGTAACTACCGCGGAGTGTGTAGGTGTCGTTCGGCAGATCCGTGAAGGCATAGTACCCTGGCTCACCAGTAACCGGGTGATTCATGGATACGGCAGTTCCGGAGATCACGTTCAATGAATTGCGCAACTGTATGGTTACACCGTTCATTTTTGTGAGGTAGTTGTTATCATACGCAACGTAACCCGAAATGCTGACGATGTTGCCCGGCTGAATAGCCACGGGGTAATTGACTGTTCCCGTGCATCCGTTGCCGGTTTCATGAACGGCCACAAATCCGCATCCGCAAATCGGGTAACCGCCACAGTCAACCGTTATGCAACTGCTGCCCTGACCCGAAGAGATACTGCCGCCGCTCACGACCCATACATAAAAATGTCCGTAAGCATATGGCGCGCAATATTGAGTGCCCTGCTGGCCTGCCGTAACCGTGGCCGGTCCGCTGATTGAAGGCGCAGGCGGCGTTGTGACGGTAACCGCGAGCGTTTTTGTCAGCAAACATCCGTTGCAATTGTTGATGACAAGTGCAAGGGAGCCGCTGCCGCAGCAACTCCATTCAACGGTGATGGTTGATGTGTTCCATCCCGATTTGATGGTTCCGCCTGATATGGCCCACTGGTATGTTCTTGAATTGCAGCCGTTCACGATCGTCGCCTGGTAAACCGAAGAATTCCCCGGAGAACAGCATACAGCGTTCGGCCCAACGATATTCATGATGGAACCGAGCACTTCCCATGAGCCTGTTTTCGAGCAACCATGCGAATCCGTAACAGTCACCGCATAGATCCCCGGACTCAGCCCGGATATGGCCGGGGTAGCCTGGCCATTGCTCCATGTATATATATATGGTGTTGTTCCGCCGGTCACTGTTGTCGTGATCGCACCTGTGTTCCCTGTATTGCAAAGGATATTGGCCACACTGGCGGTCAATGCCAGAATCGCCGGCTGGGTGATTTCAACCGTGGCCGTTGCCGTGCATGTATGCGCATCACTTACCGTAATGGTATATGTACCCGCCGTCAGCCCGGTTGCTCCCGCCGTATGCTGAACAGGATTTGTCGACCATGTGTAGGTATACGAGCCGGAACCGCCGTTCACAGTGGTTGATGCAGCGCCATTGGCTTCCTGGAAGCAGGAAACGTTCGACACTACGGATGCCGTTGCGACAAGAAGGGTCGGCTGGGTTATGGTTGCGCCCGATGTAACGGTCGCTCCCACCCCGTCCGTAACGGTCACCGTGTAGGATCCTGCGATCAAACCGGTTGCCGATTGGGTTGTCTGTGCAGGCGCTGATGACCACACGTATGTATAGGTCGGGTTTCCGCCGCTGACACTAACGGTTACTGAACCGTTGTTCTCACCAAAACAATTCACATGGGATACAACCGATGCATTCGCAAGGAATTGCGGGTATGTGGTACTGTTTGCCGGGTTATCTGTCGCACCGGCCACATTGTAGGTCTTGGACCCGAGTTTGTACTCGCATACATGGACCCTGTAGGTAGTCGAAACAGTCAGCCCGGTAACGGTCACCGAAGTGCCTGTTCCGTCGTAAACGCAATACCATCCTGAACTTCCGACCTGCGACGAAGGATCTCCGAACACAGTATTCGCCGGATAGGAAACATTGTTGACTGGCAATGCCGTGCCGGCCGATCCCTGGTAAATGAAGACCGTACAGCCGTCGCCGTTGCCGCGGGCCCAGGTTACTTTCACCTGTGTACTCCCGATGTTGGAGAATACAAGACTTGAAGCCTGAACCGTCGGGCAGATTGGCTGCGTGATCGTAACATCTGAATATGCCTTGCAGCTGTGTGCATCCGTAACGGTGACCTGGTACGATCCGACACTCAGCCCGGTGGCAGATTGTGTTGTCTGAACCGGTGAAGTTGACCATGAATACGAGTAGCCCGGAGTACCGCCGGCGGGCGTAACTGTCGCCACGCCGTCCGATCCCAGGTAGATGCTCACATGGTTCACCACCGAAGCAGGTGCGGTTAAAACAGCATCCGGTTGCGTGATGGTTGCAGCAGTGCTGGTCGTGCATCCGTGAGCATCGGTTACCGTAACCGTGTAACTGCCGGCAACCAGGCCGGTAATCGCGGCACTTGACTGCCCGCTGCTCCAGATGAATGTGTAGCCCGGTGTTCCGTAAGTGGCCGTAACAGTTGCAGCTCCCGTGGCATTGCCATGGCAAAGCACGTTGGTCTGTGCGGTTACGGAGACCACAAGTGCGGCCCCGGGTTGTGTGATCGTAGTCGATGAGATCTCGTTGCATCCATGGGTATCGGTGACGGTTACGCTGTAGTTGCCGGCCGTCAGCCCGGTTGCAGCTGCTGTGGTCTGCCCGTTATTCCAGATATAGCTGAAACCAGTAGTGCCACCTGGTGCTGTAACCGTGGCGTGTCCGTTGTTGCCGCCGAAACATTTAATATGCTCGTCAACCACAATGTAGGAATTGGCTCTTTCATAAACCGTGACCGTTGCCGAAGATGACTCGACCGAAGCGCATGCGCCGCTTTTTACAACAGCGTGGTACATCGTCGTCGCCGTAAGTGCCGATGCCGTGTACGTTGTGCCAGTGGCGCCCGATACGTCATACCAGGTGCTGCCGTTCAGCGACCACTGCCATTTCTGAACCGTGCCTGTATGGCCGCTCAGGGTCAGGATTGTCGAATTTACCACCCTGCAAACGGATGCATCACCGGCAACAGCACCACCGACAGTCGCGGGAGAAACGGTGACCGTTGCAATAGTTGAGTAGGCCGCGTTGCAGCTTCCGGTCGCAACAACAACCCTGTACATCGTCGTAGTTGTGAGATCCGTTGCCGTGTATGTTGCGGTGGTAAACATCGCCAGGTTGTTCCAGGTAGCTCCTTCATCGGTGGAGAACTGCCACATCTGGATCGTGCCGGAGTAGGTGGTCAGCGTTAAAAGTGTGCTGTTTGTACCGGTGCATACTGTCGTTCCGCCTGTTATGGTCCCGCCAATCGACGGGTCGACGGTGAGTGCGGTGGATGCTGAATTAACCGAGCTGCACACCCCGCTTTGAACGGTGACACGATAGTGCGTGGTCACCGACACATTGCCTGATGTGTAGGTTGTGGTTGTTGCCCCGGAGATGTTGGTCCAGTCGGTGCCGTTGGTCGATACCTGCCATTGCAGGACGGTCCCGGTGTTGCCGGTCAGGGTCAGGTTGGTACTGTTGTTTCCCGAACAAACCGTGATGCCGCCGCCCGTAATGGTGCCGCCGACACTCACCGGATCAACGGTAACCGTTTCCGGAGATGAATAGTCCTGCGAACAGGCGCCGCTCTTCACGACAGCCCTGAACTGGGTTGTCGCTGTCAGGCCCGAAGCAGTGTATGATGTGCTGGTGGCACCGGTAATATTGGTCCAGTCGGTGCCGTTGACCGACCATTGCCACATCGTTACGGTGCCCGTCTGACTGCTCAGCGTGAGCAGCGTGCTGTTGCTGCCGCTGCAAACCGTTGTGCCGCCTGATACGGATCCTCCCACGCTGTAGGGATCAACCGTAATAACAGCGACGCCGGAATTGGCTGATGCACACGCTCCGCTTTGAACAACCACCCTGAATTGAGCCGTAGCGATCAGATTCTCTGCGGTATATGTTGCGGTTGTCGCACCGTCAATATCAATCCAGTCGACGCCGCCATTGGTCGACGACTGCCACTTCAGAACACTGCCCATGCTGCCCGTCAGGGTCAGTACCGTGCTGTTGCCACCGGTACATACGGTTGTTGTGCCCGAAACCGAGCCTCCCACGCTTGCCGGATTAACGGTAATGGTGGCCGGGGATGAAGTTGCAGCCGCGCAGATACCGCTCTGCACCACCACATGATACATGGTGGTAGCGGTGAGGTTGCCTGCTGTATAGGTTGCAGTAGTAGCACCGGAGATATCCGCCCAGTTGCCTCCGCCGTTCGTCGACTGCTGCCACTGAAGCGCTGCGCCCGTATGACTGCCCAGGGTCAGCATGGTGCTGTTGGTCCCCGTGCATACATTGGTTCCGCCGGTAACTGCGCCGCCAATACTGGCCGGGTCAACCGTTATGGTTGTGGCCGATGAGGATGCCTCGTCACATGTTCCGCTTTTCACTAAGGCGTGATACTGGGATGTTGCTGTCACCCCGCTTGCAGTATAGGTTACTGCAGTGGCGCCGGCGATATCATTCCATACCGAACCTCCGTTGGTGGAATATTGCCACCGCTGAACGACACCCGTGTGGGTTCCCAGCGTGAGCAGGGTGCTGTTGGACGAACTGCAAACCGTCGTTCCGCCTGTAACACTTCCGCCGTCGCTTGCAGGATCAACCGTTACGATGGCTGTTGATGAATTTGCAGGATCGCATACGCCGCTTTTCACCACCACTCGGTAATGGGTTGTGGAGGTTAAATTTGCCGCCGTGTATGTGCCTGAGGTCGCACCTGCGATGTCACTCCAGTCGGTTCCGTTGACAGATGACTGCCATGTCTGAATTGTTCCTGTGTTGCCGGTCAAAGTCAGTTCGGTGCTGTTGATTCCGGTGCACACATGTGTTGCACCCGAAACGGCACCACCGGCACTGGCCGCGTTCACTGCGACAGTGGCAGGATCGGAATTGGCTGAACCGCAAATGCCACTCTGGACAACCGCACGGTATTGTGTGGTGGCCGTCAATGAGCTTGCAGTATAGGTTGCAGTGGTCGCAGCGGAGATGTTGTTCCAGTTGTTTCCGTCAGTTGACCATTGCCATCTCAGAACAGTACCGGTGTGACCTGACAGGGTCAGCACCGTGCTGTTGGACCCTGTGCATACCGTGGTTCCGCCCGAAACGCTGCCCCCGACACTCGCCGGATCAACAGTGACTGTTGCTTCTCCGGAAAGCACGGAAGGACATGCACCGCTCTGAACAACGACATGGTAATGGGTCGTGGACGTTAATCCGCCTGCCGTGTATGTTGCCGCTGTTGCACCAGAAATGTCATACCAGTCGGTGCCATTTGATGACAATTGCCACTGCAGGGTCTCTCCTGTCTGGCCGCTTAATGTTAATGGTGTGGAATTGGATGTGCTGCATACGGTGGCCGAACCTGAGATCGTGCCTCCGACGCTTACCGGATCCACGGTGATAATTGCCGCGGATGAATTTGCCGAACTGCTGCATATCCCGCTGAGGACAACTGCACGATATTGCGTGGTGGTTGTCAGACCCGTTGCGGTATACGTCGTGCTGGTTGCGCCGGTAATGTCATTCCAGTTGGTTCCGTCGGTTGACCATTGCCACATCTGAACGGTACCCGTCTGGCCCGAAAGCGTGAGCACCGTGCTGTTGCTTCCTGTGCAAACAGACCCGGAACCGGCAACATTGCCGCCGATACTGATCGGATCAACAGTAACTGTAGCTGGTGACGAATTGGCTGAGCTGCAGGTTCCGTTCTTCACAACCGCCCGGTAATGGGTGGTCGCGATGAGGTTGGTCGCTGCATACGTTGATGCGGTTGCACCGGAAATATCGCTCCAGTCGGTGCCGTTGATGGACCATTGCCATACCTGGACCGTGCCCGTGTTGCCGCTCAGCGTGAGTGTTGTGCTGTTGCTGCCGGCACATACATGGGCCGCACCCGAAACCGTACCGCCAATGCTCGGCGGATCGATGGTGATCAATACCGAAGATGAATTGGCTTCGGCACAGACACTGTTTTTAACCACCGCCCTGAACCAGGTGTTGGCCGTGAGGGCGCCGATGGTGGTGCCCGATAAGGTTGCGGATGTCCCCGCAATGTCGGTGGGTGAAGTAAACGCTTCATCCGTTGATTTCTGCCATTTTACAACGCCGCCGGTGTTACCTGTCAGGGTAAGGTCGGCCGGTGAAGAACCATGGCAGATCGTCTGACCGGAGGCAACTGATCCTCCCACGGAGGCAGGACTTACGGTTACTGTTGCCGACTCGGAAAATGTCGCGCTGCAGGTGCCGCTCTGAACGATGGCCCTGAACTGGGTCGTCGCGGTCAGTGCTCCGGAAGTATAGGTCAATTCAACATTCGCGATATCCGTCCAATCAGCTCCGATTTCTGCAAACTGCCATTTGATCACTGAGCCGGTGTTGCCGGTCAAGGTCAGTAAGCCACTGGTGCTTCCGGTGCAGACCGTAGATCCGCCGGTTACCGTACCGCCAACATTCAGCGGATCGACCGTGATTTTTACAGCGGTCGAATACGCCACGCTGCAAACGCCATTCTGAACGGCGGCCCTGAACCAGGTATTTGCCGTCAGTGCGCCGATGGTTGAGCCCGACAATGTCGATGATGTTTCAGCAATGTCGGTGGGTGAAGTAAACGCAACATCCGCTGATTTCTGCCATTTTACCACCGCTCCGGTATAGCCGCTTACCGTAAGGTTTGCAGGAGAAGTGCCATGGCATATCGTTTGGGCCGATGCCGCTGTTCCTCCCACTGAAGGATTGTCGACCGTCACCGTTGTCGGGCCGGATGTTAATTCGCCGCACACGCCACTCCTGACAACCGCCATGAATTGGGTCGTTGCCGTCAACGCCCCTGAGGTGTAAGTAGTAGTCGTTGCACCGGAAATATCGGACCATGAGGTGAACGGAGATACTGAACTCTGCCATTTCAACACGGAGCCCGTGCTGCCCGTCAAAGTCAGCAAGCCGCTGGTGCTGCCCGAACAGATCGTTGTTCCGCCGGTCACGCTGCCGCCGACCGTTGCCGGATCGACCGTCACCGT
>JBAXDH010000102.1:0-13508 GCA_037141055.1 bacterium
TGCTGCAAGCCCTCAATGTAATAGCACATTATAAGTAGGACTGATTAGTTACAAATCTGTAAAATAAACATCATTTAACTGTTTATTAATTCCTGAAGATATGTTTGTCCATGCAGCTCCTCCGTTCATTGTTTTGAGTATGGTGCCATTTGTACCAACAGCATACCCTGAATCAGCGTTTGTAAAATAAACCGAGTTTAAGGCATTATCAGTTCCGGAAGCCAGAACTGTCCATTTTTGGGCTGATAAGGTGTTGAATGTCAGCAATAATATAACTATAATGAGAAGTTTTTTCACTTTTAAGTTATTTACGTTCCTTACTGTCCACCCCATTACATTTTTATCAGAACGAATCGTGCGCTATATATGTTTATGTTCTCAAGTGCGTTTGATCAGCTAATAGCGCATCGAGTCTTCAGACATTTCTGTTACAACTTCTTTTTCAAAATTGTACAGTTTCACAAGCGTTTGAGAAGATGCGTCCACATTCTGTGGTGTTATAACGACAAAATTCATGGTTGTTTGTTGTGGATTTACGTCGATCCAGGTGCCGGAGTTCGCATAAATGCATTTTTTATTGTCATAACTAACACCGGCAACAATCCTGGGTTGGTGAGTATGGCCAAATATAACAATTCGTTTATCTGAGGCAGGATTCAGGAAGTACTGAAGGTTTGCCTGGTAGTCTGTTTGGTAACTTGAATTTACAGAATCGATTGCAAGAGCAGTTCCTATATGTATCGGTACATGATTGTAAGTTTGCCGCGCTTCCCAGGTGTCCTGAATCCCATGGGAAAGAAACACATCGATAAATCCGCCGGGAGTTGACTGGTAAGGAACCAGGTCGTCAACTGAATAATTACCCTTAAATCCATTCATGTTTGTAACAATGATTTTCTCATCAAACCGGTTTGTGATGGGGAACATATCCACTGACATGGCCCATATCCCCCAATATTTATACAATAAGTTCTGGCTTTCATTCCCCGAACTATTTGGGGTAACAACGGGTAAGGTATCTCCCGGTTTCGGTTTCTTTTGTTGTACAAAGAGTGCACCTATTCTTGTGAAAAAATAACCGGGAGGCATGATGGTGCCCGGGGCAATATCCTGGTTTGAAAACGGATCGGGTGCGCAGAAAAAATTGTATCGGTGGCCATGCTCAATTGCAATTTTAGGACAGTCGGCCGGGGAATAGGTACCTAACCCCAGCACATTATCCCGTGCCTGGTTTACCCCCGGAAGGATAAGTTCAATATTTACTGCCGTTATTGCCAGGTCATGGTTTCCGGGCACATAGGTAACTAAAATTTTCCCTTCCTGAATGATGCTGTTAAACACATCAAAAACTCCTTTGTTTACTGTCGCAAGACGCTGTACAAAATCAGCCTGATCCTTCCCCTGGTAAGTATCTGTTGTAGCCGGCACAAACCATTCATCAACCAAATCTCCGGCGATTACAAGTTCTTTGACATTTGGAGCCGCTTTTATCTGTTTAAGCAATTTTTCAAGGGGCCCAAGGTTTACGTTGCACTCGGCATAAGTAAGATCGGCACCAAGATGCAGGTCGCTGATAATAACAATCATATTCCGCTCATTCCCGCCATTGCTGAATGGATTTATTACCGGAGTTGAGGGTTCTGACTTTTTGTATAATGTAAGTACACCTAAAAACGACATCAGCAAAAACACACTTGATAATCTCATGAAAATTTTCATAATACACTTGTTTTATATCTCTTCCTACTCTTAATGGACAGGCCGGTGGAGTTGACTATCCCTGGCCGATTCTCATAGACCCCTCTTATACATTGATTGTTAAAAGGTTAGGGTGGTCAATCAAAACCGGCGAAAGGTGTTCAGATGGGCCGGCTTTTCAAAACATTCTGTAAACTGTGTAAATACTAAACTTTTGTATGCGGAATTCAATATTTGATTTGGTTTACGGTGCCAAATATAGAACTTATATTTATTCGTGAAAAACGTAACAGGGAAGAATTTAACATCAGGAGTATGGAAGTGTCAAATCCAGAAAGCACATTATCTCGTTTTCCTCTGAAATAGTACCGATGAAAAAGTAACAGATAAAAGTGATCAATCAAATTCATTTAAAAGGATAAACCTGTATAGAAAAGATTTTTCCAAAATCACTTCAGGTATCGTTTCAATACGGCCTTCGTCCTGTCGGCTTTTGAGACCTGTTTGATAAAAGCCTGGTAAGCAGAATATTCCTTTGGGAGGAAATCCCCGTCCGTGCACGCATACCGGCGTACATACAAGAGTTCATTGTTTTTGTATGTAACTGTAATGCTGTAGCTGCCAAAGCCGGAGCTGAACGTTGTGGCCTCCGGAAGGTTGTCGGGAGTAAAAGTTCCCGGGAGTTTCACCACGATGCTGTCTGTGTCGGTGAACCCGGGACCGGGATCAAACGGGAAGTTCCTGGTTTCTTCCGGGGCCGGCATAGGATTAACCCTGTTGAAAATGTTGAGCGGGATGAACACCAGGTTGCCCGAGAAGGCCGCGTAAGCAGGGATTGTAATTTCCAGCGATTCGGTGATGCCGGGAATGCCTGGCGCATCTTCCCGGTAGGACAACCGGACCACATTCACAGCAGGAAGTTTGATCTCTTCCTGCAGGTGCTTTTTTTGTTCCGCCGGGGTTTCATGCTGTCGGCCGTCGAACAGTTCATACCGGAGACCGGAGACATGTGTCGTGCTTGAAATTCGGGCGCGGCCGGTGCTGTCGAGATCGATTACCGCGGTGCGGATTAGACAGTTGTACGATGCAGGGTAAGCCGGAGTCCGGGCCAGCACGCCACCATCGGGGGTGATGAGCAGCACATTCCGGTTATCGGTAAAACTCCCCAGGAAGCCAAACGGGATCGTCTGGCTGGTGCATTCAAGCCATACCGTGTCTTTTTCGAGCGGCACGCAGAGGATGGCGTGGTTGAATTGCAGCCCGGGAAAGTCAGTCCTGACAGGCAGCGCATCTTTTCCCGCCATCACCAGCGTATAGTACGAACGGATCCCGGCGCAATCGAGCAGGGATCTCAGGTAGTTTGCGAGCGCCTTGCAGTCGCCGTAACCGTTTTTTGCCACAGAAAGGGCCGTTGCCGGCTGGTAGCCGCCAATGCCGATCTGGACGCTGATATAACGGGTGTTCTCCTGGAAATAGGTATATATCAATTTAAGTTTTGAAACCGGGTCTGCGATGCCGGATGTGAGTTGCCGGATCTTTGCAGCGACATCTTCGGGCAGAACCCCGCGGTCGCGGTTAAGCCAGCTGATCCATTTCCCGTATGCATTCCAGGTGGCCGGCAGCGGATCCTGCCCGGGAAGGACGACCTGCGACGGGGCAATGTAGATCACCGGGGAAATCTGCATGAGGCCCGGATTCAGCGGTTCGGCAACAATAGCAGGAACATTTTTCAGTTCCCAGCTCAGGGTGGAGTCGCTGAGTTTTTCCGGCCAGGATCCGCCTCCTGGGAAGTTTAACGACAGGTACCTCGGCGTCGTTCCTATTCCGGGACGGATCAGCAGGCGGGCATATTCCACGGATGTATTGAAATCGTCCACCAGCCGCCATTTCGGGTATTGCACCAGTTGCCGCGAGAACCGCTCAAATTCATACTCAACCGTATAGGGATATTCGGCAGCAACGAGCCGCGCGTATTTGACCCGGTCGTCGGAATAGATGGTGCCATATGGTACCGCACTCTCGTCGGCGATGTCGTCGGACTTCATCTGCCTGGTCAGCCTGCCCGCAGCGTTGTAGATCCTTCCCCCGAGGCTGATGATCTTCGAATCGTTGTCGTAAAAGACCCGCAGTGTGGCTTTCTCCTTCGCACTCTCGCGCAGCACGGTGAACACCAGATGGACCTTTTCGGTGATCTTTGTCAGCGAACCAATCTCCAGGACCGTTTCGTCGACCCTGACCACCATGTCGGCATTTTTCAACAATTCAGGGGAGATCGCAGATACCGCGTATGTCAGGTCACCGGCCAGAACGGAGGATGCCATCGTAAGCATCATCATGCCTGTAAGCAGGAAATGCCACCACCCCGACCGGCAGGGAATTGAAGCGCAGCAGGGACTCATATTTTTTTAAGCACGATCTGCTCCGCATGTTTCGCGACGATGCGGGTGAAAAACTCGCGCAGGCTGGCATATTCCTCAGCGGTAAACATGGTTTTGGTAATGCTGACCGAACTATGGACCATTATTTTGTTCCCCCCCGAGGTTACGGTGAATTTGAACGATCCGGCCTGGTCAGCCAGCATCAGCCTGGCCGGATCCGGCATCGATTGCACAGTGAACCCGTCGGGAATTTCGTAGGTGAACACATACACATCTTTAATCGGGTAGATGAAATCAATCAGGTTTTCGCGTTTTTCCGCTTTAAACGGGTTGCTGTTCTGGCCAAATCCCAGCAGGTTGTTGAAATAGATCATGTTCCCGTTCAACTGTGCCATGTCTTCCGAGCCGAGCGTGTAATGCTGGATTACAGGTGCGTTCAGGCTGTCTGTCTTTTCCAGGCTCACATCCGTGACCTGCCACTCCCTGTGATGTTCTTTCATTGTCTTGTAATATTTTTCAGCGCCATCGCGGGCGTAGTCGTCGCGTATTTCCTCGCCGGCGTATCCCGACTGGGAAACCTTCATGGTGCCTTTGATGCCGCCTTCGCCGCTGACCTTCATATCTGCCTGGCAGACCGTGTTTTGTTTTTCATCGCCCAGGAGCGGAACCCAGCGCATGTTTGCTTTTGAAACCAGCAAGCCGTTCCCGTTGAGACATTTCACCGGGATGTAGGTCATCGGCTGGTGTTTGCCGGTTGCATCGAGCAACCAGGTTTTTCCGTCGATGGTGGCGGAGGCCAGCACGTAATTCAACTGCGTGCTCACCGGGTGCGACTCAACCAGAATCCCGTTGCTGCGGGTGCTGAGGGCTACCGGGGAGGCATCCAGCCCGAGTTCCCTGAGCAGCAGCAAAAGCATCAGGTTGATGTCGCCGCTGTTGCCTGTGCCCTTGTCATATGCCTCACGGAGGTTGGTGGTCGGGTAGAGGCTGTTTTTCCCGTTCCAGGTCATCTTTGACCTTACCAGTGCATGTGCCATGCTCATTTTTTCAACAGGTGATGTGGCTGCGGCGTTGATGGCTTCTGCGGCTTCCTTCACGATCCTGCCACGATTCAGCTGCACACCGAAATCCTGGTCGAGCAGCAGCTTTTCGCAGATATCCTCCCAGGTGGTCGTATAGGTTTTCACCGGCTCTCCTGGAAATTTGTATTGCTGCAGTTCAAATTCCACTTTTGAGATGAAATTGGTAATTGCGGGCGAATACGGCTCTTCCGCTATGGCAGGAACATTCTGCGCTGCAAAGTGGTAAACATTCTGTGTGAAGTTGATCTTGGTTGTTTCAAAGGTTGTCTGCACGGTGTAGGATACCCTTTCGCGTTCCTTCGACAGGATGCTGACAGAACCCGGCGTGGTCGAAAAATCACTGACCGCAAAGGGAACCGATCCGTGCATCAGTTTTGAAAAGACGAAATACTCCGGGATGGTCACTGTATATTCGCTCCATTGCACAGGGATTGTGCTCTGGAATTCCCATTCACGGAGGTTCCAGATATAGTCGGACGTAATCTTGTACCGCACATCGATGATCGAACCGGCTTTTACGTTTGGCATTGTATAGGTGGTGCGCATCCAGTTCTGGCTGATCTGTTCTTCAAAGATGTTGCTGCTTCCCAGTTTGGTTTCCACCACCTTCCCGTTCACCAGGTTGAAGGTGCTTCCCTTGGGATCGCTCACCGATTCGGAGTTGTTCTCGCTGCGGTAGAGCCTGAACGACTGGGTGGCATAATCATACCCTTCTTTGGCCAGGATGCGCATGCGCAGGTGCCGGGTGAAAATGAGCTGGAACCCTTTGACGTCGTTGTATTCGAAATAGCTTTCCCCGTTGTCCCCGATGACCACTGCCACCGCGGATGTATCTTTTTCATACACCCGGGTGCTGAAATCCTCGGGTTTTACTTTTGGAAAATTGTAGGGCTTAACCTGGGCCTGGCTGGTGGTGAATATGCACAGGAATGCAACCCCGGTCAGGAGCGTTCTAAAAGCAGGGGTGAAGTGGTTCATCATGAAGGAATAAGGAAGTTTTCGCATGGCAAATATAAAAATTTCCGGATGTGGCACCTGTGATATTTTGTAAGATTCATCGTATTTATTACCACCTATGTTTTGGTCAGTCAATAGTGGCCAAGACTGATTTTGTTTTGACCACCTTACCCCTTTAACAATCAATGAATAAGTGGAGTCAATGAGAACCGGCCAGCGATGGTCATAACCATCGGCATGTATAAGTTATTTTTTTTTATTTTTTTATTTTTTTTATTTTTGTATGATCAACCTAGCATAACAGGCTTTTAAGGACACTGAAACAAACACCCATCTTGTTATGAAAGCATATCTCCTTTCTTTGGTCTTGGTCCTCTTTGCATTATCATTGAATGCCCGGCCAGCCGCTCCCGATTTGGCAGTGCAACAATGTATCGCAAATTTCACTTTTCCCGCATCCGGAAATTGTGTTGGGCAGGGAATCCTGTTTACAGACTTATCCTTTGTTAACGCATCCGGAAATATTATTACCTGGGAATGGGATTTCGGTGATGGCACCATTGTGGTTATCAATTATCCTTCAAATCAAAATGTTACCCATACATACACAAGCTATGCAACAAGTTACATGGTCACGTTGACTATTACAGGCAGCCTTGGATGTACTGATTCGGAAACGAAAGTGGTGAACCTCAGTCCCGACCCGATAGCGAATTTTTCATTTCCATTAACCGGCAACTGCCTGGGACAGGCTGTTCAGTTCACGGACTTGTCTCAGGTAAACGGGGGAGGAATCATTGTGGCTTTTAACTGGAATTTTGGAGACGGCACGTTGCCTTCCAATCTCCAGAACCCTGTACATATTTACCCGGCCCCTGGCGCATACTCAGTTGCCCTGTCTGTTACCAATGAGAATGGGTGCCAGTCTTCTGTTTCAAAAGTCATCACGATCAATCCCCCGCCGGTTCCTGTCCTGTCTGGTCCGCCGGCAGCGTGTCAGGGCTCATCCGGAAATGTATACAGCACACAAACAGGGATGACAGGGTATTTATGGACTGTTTCGCCGGGTGGAACCATAACCGGTGGCGGTGGTCCGGGGAATAATTCGGTAACCATTGCATGGAACATTGCCGGTGCGCAATCAGTCGGTGTTAACTACACCGCGCCAACCGGCTGTACCGCGGTTTCACCTGCGGTCTACAATGTTTCGGTCACCCCTCCTCCAACAGCTTCAATCACTTCCAACGGACCGACGAACTTTTGCGCTGGAAATACAGTAATACTTACTGCGAATTTATCAAACTCCTACTTGTGGAGCATTGGTGCGACAACCCAAAGTATTACCGTTTCCTCCTCTGGAAGTTATTCTGTTACGGTTACAAATGGGAACGGATGCACTGCAGCTTCACCTCCAACCATAGTTACTGTTCTTCCAAATCCGGTGGCCGATGCCGGAGCCGGCCAATCCATCGGTTATGGAGCGTCGGCCACTTTATTTGGGTCGGCCACGAATGGTTCAGGTAACTATTCATGGCATTGGGAACCGGCGTCTGTGCTTACTAATCCCAATGTTCAGAATCCTGTTACAGTGAGTCTGTCCTCTTCCGTTCAATTTACATTAACTGTGACTGACATGCAAAATGGATGTACGGGAAATGACCAGGTACTTGTGTCGGTTACCGGGGGCCCTTTATCTGTGGATGCTACAGCAACGCCAACTGCGACCTGCCCGGGAAATGCTGTTCAGTTGATGGCAATAACCTCAGGTGGAACAGGAAACAACAGCTATTCCTGGACATCAGCCCCTGCTGGATTTACGTCAATGATCTATAATCCGGTGGTATACCCGGTTGTCTCGACTGTATTCATAGTGAATGTCATTGATGGTTTTGCCAATGTCAACGACAGTATTTCGGTGACCATCCTCCCATTACCCGCCATTCCCGGAACTCCCGCAGGACCCGACACTGCAGATCTTCGCACAGTCGTAAGTTCAGAGTATTATACAACCGGCGGAGCATCAGCAACTTCCTATGCCTGGGAAATAAATCCTTCTGGTTCAGGGACAATCAGCGGAACAGGGCCTTCAGGTACGGTCGCCTGGAATCTTACATACCAGGGAACAGCAAAGGTCAGGGTAAAATCACTGAATTCATGCGGAGAATCATTATGGACAGCCGAGAAGATAACCCGTGTGGTAAATACCACAACCGGGATTCGCTTTGACCAGGACCTGAATTTACCTGCAATTTACCCGAATCCCTCACCGGGTAAAGTATATATTTCACTGGCAGGGAAATCAAGGATATCAGTAATCACCACGGCTGGAAGGTTGGTCGGATCTTTCGAGGATTTTACTTCAGGGGTGCTTAATCTTGAAGATTATGCAAAAGGCATCTATTTACTGCGCATTGAATCTCCCGACCGCTCCGTAGTTCAAAAAAAGGTTGTCCTCTTTTAACCGCAAACCTGGTGTGACGGCATGCTTCAATGCGCAGCTTTACAGGCCGCTCAAAGTGACCCCCCCTGGCCGGCTCTCATTTGCCTCTTTTATATACTGAGCGTTTGAGTTTGCTTTTTTTTGCAAACTCAAGTAATCGAAGTATACATTGATCGTTAAATGATCAAGGTGGTCAATCAAAACCGGCGAAAGGTAGTCGGATGGGCCGGTTTTTCCATTATGGATTGATTGTTATCTGTAAAGTGTACGTTGCCGAACAACCGGTGGCCGGGTTGCTTTCAGTTACTTTTACATACCCGGGATTGATGACCCCGCACGGGAAATCCCAGGTGAGGGTCAGGCAATTGCGGTTTGGAAAGCACAGCTCCGGGTTTCCATGGCTCGCATTCCAGGTGTAGGTGTTCCATGCAACGTAAGGTGTCAAGTACGTGACGACCTGGCCCTGGGTAACCGTTGCTGCCCCAGAAATGACAGGCACGGGACCGGCTTTTACCGTCACATCCTTAACACCTGGGTCGATGGCTGCGCAGAACGGTGAGCTGCTTTCGGTGTATTTCACGCTTACCGACTGGGCTCCCGTGGAGTTCCACAACACGGAGACCGTGTGGTCGGTTGAGGTTCCACCGGAGACGATGGACCCGCCGGCCGAAATGATCCAGACATAGTTTGACTTTCCGTCGGCAGCCGTGTAAAGGACTGTTGTATTCTGGCACGGTGACGTTTCGCCGGTGGGTGCTGCCGGCCACCACTGGGCCGGCTGGGTAACCGTGGCGCTGGAGGTGGCCGTGCCGGAATGGGCATCGGTGACGGTGACTATATAGGTTCCTGCTGCAAGTCCTGTTGCGGTGGCTGTTGTTTGAACCGGGCTGGTCGACCACACATAGGTATACGGAGTGGTTCCACCACTGATTGTAACATTCACCGAACCAGTGGAACTTCCAAAGCAGCTGACATTTGAAACCAGGCCTGCAGTGACCGAAATCGGGGAGTATTCCCAGGCTCCCATGGCCGGATAGGTCTGACTCCTGGGACCTGCCCCATAATCAGTGGTTATGCCTGTGCCTGTCACTGCAACCAGGGTGGTATTGGAAGGCAAGTAATTGGTTGCTGCCGTTCCTCCTGCACTGGCAAAGACCGGGTCGGCCGACTTGCTGTGCCCATCCATTCCTGTGATAAGCGGCAGAGAAATGACATCCGCATAATTATAATATCCCAGCACACCTCCGTTGCCCGGAGCATAATAATCGTTGTTATCGAGGGTCAGGTTCGTGCTTACATTGTAATTAAACCAGACTGAATAATTTGTACCCTCGCCGCCTGAACGAACCAGCCAATTAATCCCTACTTCGAAACTGCTGGATTAATCATCGATACGCCAATTCTTTCTCCTTCTTTGATCACAGTTTCATAACCCTTTAAAGTATTAATCAATAAATCTTCATCGATGCGAATTTTGTTTTTTTCAAACAGCAGCACTACCGTGGAACCCCCAAATTTGAAATACCCTTTCTCTTCCCCTTTTTTTACAAAATTCCCTGTATAAGTCTGTACGATACTTCCTACCATGGTTGCACCTACTTCAGTCATCACAACATCTCCAAACAAGGGGTTTGAAATGATGGTAAATTCCCTTTTGTTCAGGCAGAATATTTCAGCCATTTTGCGCAAAGCAAGGGGGTTAACTGAATAATAATCACCGTCAATCCGGGTGATGGGTGATACACTTCCGCTAATGGGAAAATGGAAACGGTGGTAATCGAAAGGGGCAAGCCGGATGATCACCAGGGTGCCATCAAGGTAATTTTGAGCAAGGCGGGCATTATTCAAAAACGAAAAAATATCGAAGCGGTATCCTTTGATGATAAAATCGCTGTTGCTGATATTGGCATATGCCAGTATTTTTCCATCGGCAGGCGACACTGTAACGGTTGAGCTGGTATCCACCGGCCTGGCATTATTCTTTAGTTTCCGGGTAAAGAAATCGTTGAAAGAGTTGAACTCCTGTTTTTGGGCAGTACTCATGTCGATGTCAAATTCTTCAACAAAGGGTTGTATTTTTTTTGCCGATGCAGGACGATCCATGCTATTGCCATAAACAGACGAAACCACCTTTCTTTTGGCCAGCGCCCACAATGTTGCTTCGCCAACCGGATTATTATACAGCCACACCAGCCACTTTTCGCCAGCCACTTTTTCCGTTTTTATCAAGCTACTTTGCCTGTCGTAATATTGGATGGGAGCCTGTGGCGGCAACGGATATAAAGCCAGTATGGCAATGACAGCAAGCAGTAACAAAATGAGGCTCCACCTCTTTGTGGTTTTTGAAATGTTCATCAGTTATTATTTGTTTTTATGAGTCAGATGGAATCCGCCAGATTGAATCCAATACTCCAGGGGTAAAAAGGTTCTGATCTCTTTTTGCCAGTAATTCCATTAATCGGTAGTTGATGTAATAAGTGAGGTCAAACAGCTCCTTACGCTTTCCGAACTTTTCGAGAAAGGTAACAAATTCGACATAAAAGTCCAAAGATATTTTTATCCGACACACAACTTCTCCTGTGTCGGATAATTAATCAATATTCGACATGTAAATAAATAGGCGGCAGGAAATTCAAGAGACAATACGGCAACTGAAGGTGGTTTGGACCTCCGGTTTTTACATCCCACCGAGTGGGGCTAACGCCATCGTCTTGCACGACGACAGGGGCGAGAGGTTCTCTCCGCCGGTCAGCGAGTCCACGAAAATCTCGATCACAGCCTTGCATCCTCCGGGAAATGGGTTGGCATGAAATATTCCGTCGTCTTTCACAAAAACGAAATACCTTTTCCCGACTGCAAAGTCAGGAATGTCGGGAATCATGATGGTCTTCCCGTTGAGTGTCCCTCCGGCATACTCGATACTGATCTCAGTATCGTTTACAGATCTTGACGAATTCCCGAATTTCACGATCTCGATGTCTTTGAATACTGTTTCGGTGACCAGCGTGGAGTCGCTTCGCAGGAAACAATGCTGCCGGATGACCGTTCCACTGAAGACCACGTCAGACTGTCTGGCAATCGTATCGTACACCTGCGCCTCTGGCTGGGCAATGCCTGCAATGGTCAGGCACATGAGAAGCAAAAATGCTGAACTGAACTTTTTCATGGTTTTATATTTTTAGTAGTTGTTTTACGATCAGATTTCAGACACAAATCTGCTGAAACCTTAATACTTTGTTTGAAAGATCAATATGTTTAATAAAATTGACATATCTGTATTGATGGGGTAAATGTACTACCTCCATGCAGGGCAGGTCAAGCGTTGAAATGCCTGATCTGCTTGCGTATTTTTTCGCATTCCCCGCTGCTTGCGGAGAGGTTCTTCAATCGGCAGACACTGGTCAAAGTGAATGGTTTTTTCCTGACGGCATATTTCTCTTGACATTCGCTTCATAATATAGTATCTTTGTTTATTTAGTCTATATAAAGACATAGTTCATTCATTCACAACACCTAAAACAACGCATATGTTCAAATATATACTTTCCGTAATGTTTATTTTCCTGATTGTCATGGAGGTATCCGGTCAGGAAAAATATGTCAATGAATCTTCCAATCCCAAGACGGGCACAAATTCCAGTCCAATCGTAAACCCCGGTGGTGAATCCCCTGCTGTTTGGAAAACGACCGGAAACAGTGGCCTGGACTCGGCAACAAATTTTATCGGGACAAACAACAACAGGCCTCTTATATTCAGGACAAACAGAATAGAACAGATGAGAATCGGTTCAGGAGGCGGTATAAAAATCAAGGGATTATTTGAAGCCGACAGTGCCCAGATTAATGGATCCCTGGTTGTAACGAGCAATGGAGGTTCATTCCAATGGACACCGAATGTGCTTATTCCTGGCCCCCAGCACGACAGGGTCCGCCTGAGCACCCAGATCTTTACCGTGATGGGAGGACTGAAAGTCGGTCCGAACTGGTTTCCTGCCCCGCTTAGATTCATGGGAGTGAATACTGAAACGCCGTTGAACATGTTCGACGTTTACGATGGGGATATTGATGTTTTCTCCCCCCTCAACAACTTCGGGTACAAGATCGGCAACCGGCATGTTCTGCGTCATAAGGGGAACATCTCCAATATATATGTGGGCGTCAACGCTGCATTGAATGCAACCCCCTCTTCGGGAAAAAACAACACCATTGTGGGATTTGATGCTGCAAACATAAACACGGCCATAGGCAATCAGAACACCATGGTAGGTAGCGAAACAGGTGCAAACATCAACGGGAATGCCCATGATAACACATTTATGGGGTTTCATGCAGGCTACAACTACCAGTTTGGGGTTGTTTCAACCATGCTGGGCTCCGAGGCGGGATTTTCACAGGCCGTTGGGGATGAACACGTTTATGTCGGATGGAAATCAGGATATAACAGCAACAAATGTGCACACAATACTTTTGTGGGTAATATCAGTGGATTTAACAATACTTCAGGCGGAGCCAATACATTCATTGGCATCGCAAGTGGTGGCGGAAATGCAACCGGGAGCAACAATGTTGCCCTTGGTGCAGGCGCCGGTCCCGGTCCGCTTCAAACAAACCTGCAGAACTCAATTGCAGTAGGTTCCGGAGCCCAGGTGATGAACAGCAACCAGATGATCCTTGGTGACAACACCGTCAATGTTGGGATCGGATTAAGCAGTGACCCGACGGGTCCGCAGAATAAACTCGAAATAAATGCAGCAACGGCCGGCCTTTCAGGAATAAGATTCCGCCAGTTGAACAGCACGTATGCCCCCGGGGTGAATCCCGGACCCGGAGTTCTGGCCCTGAACCCTGCCGGAGATGTCATTTATGTCCCGGCATCATCCGGAGGAGTGACGATATGTCCGGTCCCTGGTCCGCTCACTGATAATGTCACTAAATTTACTACGGGTAATACAA
>JBAXDH010000103.1:0-13467 GCA_037141055.1 bacterium
GTTATCACGGGTTATGCCGGCATTGTTCACCAGGACATCGATGGTTGGAAAATCCTGCAGAACCAGTGTGATCAGCTGTTCGCTGTCGGTGAACGAGCTGGCATCTGACGCGTATCCCCTGGCTTTAATTCCAAAGGCGGTGAGTTCCTGTTCCAGTATTTTCGAATCATCGTTGTATTGAATGTCTGAAAACGCGATGTTGGCACCGTGTTCTGCAAATTTTAAGGCGATTGACTTTCCGATTCCCCGGTTTGCACCGGTGATCAAAACCGTTTTTCCTTCAAGTAACTTCATGTCTGATTTTTAAATTAATTTGGGATTATTGTCCGAATGAGCTTACTGTTAACTAAATCCATTTTACCAGGTTAAAGTCCTGCCTGTGAGGCAACAACGGACTTTTTGGGAACAACCGGAATACGAAATCATACACTCCGGCCTGGTTGATGGGAATGTCGCATCCAAACGAAACAAAATTCTTTTCCGATCGCATCAGCGTCATCTCTTCGGTGAAACTGGGTTCCTTAACTTCGTCGTTTATTTTTTTTCCGAACAGCACTTCAATGCCGATGTCCGTTCCCGATAATTCATTCAGATCGAGTATGATTTCGGCTTTAAATGATTCACCAAGCGAAAGAGGCTTAACATTGGAATCGGGTGTTTTCACGGAGACGACCTCGATGCTTTCCCATCCCCTCAGTACTTTTCGCTTCCAGGCGGCAATATGCCGGGCCATTTCGTAATTTTTGCCTGACATGATGCGTGAACGCTTCAGCAACGGGTTGTAATACTGACGGATATAATCGTCAAGCTGCCGTTTCATGGTGAAATGCGGCGCGATTTCCGAAATCGTATTTTTAATGTACGAAACCCATTTTTCAGGAACGTTTTGTTCATTTACATCGTAATATACCGGGATGATCTCTTCTTCCAGAATTGAATAAATGGTTTCGGCATCCAGTTCATCCTGGAACTGGTGGTTGTCGTAAGTTGCCTCCTCTTTAAGTGCCCAGCCTGCATTTGGCCGGTATCCTTCCGCCCACCAGCCGTCAAGGACGCTGAAGTTCACAACGCCGTTCATCACCGCTTTTTCGCCGCTCGTACCCGATGCTTCCAAAGGCCGCGTGGGAGTGTTCAACCAAATGTCTACACCTTTGATCAGGTATTTGGCAACTTCCATGTCGTAATTTTCGAAGAAGAAGATTTTACCGACAAACTCCGGGATATGTGAGATCTCGTAAATTCGTTTGATCAGGTCCTGCCCGGCTTTGTCATTCGGATGCGCCTTGCCGGCAAACATAAACTGCACAGGTTTCTCCTTGTTGTTAACGATACGTGATAGCCGGTCGAGGTTGCTGAAAAGCAGGTGCGCACGTTTGTAGGTCGCAAATCTGCGGGCAAACCCAATCGTAAGCGCTTTCGGATTGACGGCTTCCTTGATTTTGAAGATCAGTTTCGGGTTTTCATGACGGCGGGTCATGTCTGCATAAAGGTGCTGCAAAAGGTATTCGGTCATCTGCCCCTTTTGCCTAAGCTTCATGTTCCAGATGGTTTCATCCGCCACATTATGAATATTTTTCCAGAAATGCGGGTTTGACTGGTCGCTGAAAAAACCGTCGCCGAATTCTTTGTTGTACAGTTGTTGCCATGATTTTGCAGTCCAGGTGGGAAAATGAACTCCGTTGGTCACGTAGCCAATGTGCAGTTCTTCGGGATAATAGCCCTGGTAGAGTTTTACAAACATCTCCCTGGTCACCCGGCCATGAATCCTGCTCACACCGTTTATCTCCTGCGATAACCTGGCAGCCAGCACACTCATCGAGAATTTTTCATTCACGTCGAATTCCACCATCCTGCCGAGGTTCATGAATTGCTCCCACCTCAGGTTTATATGGTCAGGATAGTGAGAAAGATAACGGCGCAGCAGATCTTCCGGAAAAGTATCATGTCCGGCGGGTACAGGAGTATGGGTTGTAAACAACGTGGAAGAGCGGACCATTTCCATCGCCTGCGGGAAAGTCAGCTTCTCATTCTGGATCAGTTTCTTCAAACGCTCAAGCCCGATAAAGGCGGAATGGCCTTCGTTGCTGTGGTATACATCCGGTTTCAGTCCCATGGCATCGAGCATCCTGATCCCTCCTATTCCGAGCAGCAACTCCTGGCGAAGGCGGTTTTCAAGGTCACCTCCATACAACTGGTGAGTAATGCTGCGGTCGGCTTCTTCATTTTCATCGATGTCGGTATCCATCAGGTAAAGTGGTACACGGCCCACATCGCATCTCCATATCTTTGCATAAACGGTCCGTCCCGGTATGGCAATCGTGATCTTGAGCCAGTTGCCCTGCTCATCGCGGATCGGGATCAACGGAAGGTGTGTGAATTTCTGCGGCGTATAAATCGCAATCTGGTCGCCGAATATTGACAAACTTTGGGTAAAATACCCGTAACGGTACAGGAGACCTATTCCAATGATGTTGTAATTTGAATCGCTCGCCTCTTTCAGATAATCGCCGGCAAGCATTCCAAGTCCTCCGGAGAATATCTTTACAGTGTCGTGGAGGCCATATTCCATGCTGAAGTAGGCAACCTGCTCCTTCGGTTTTTCCGATGCCATGTTCATGTATGCATCGAACGCAGTTGTGACCCTGTTTAACTTGGTCACAAACTTTTCATTGCTGCTCAGATCCTGAAGTTCGTTAAAAGAAAGTGATTCTATCAGGGCGATCGGGTTGAATTTATATTCATTCCAGCGCTCCTTATTGATCATTTCAAATAATTCAGAACCTTCATAGTTCCAGGACCACCATAAATTTTTCGCAAGGCGTTCAATCCCTGAGAGGTTTTCAGGGATCCTCTGCTGTATCAGGACTTTTCGCCAATCCGGTTTAATGTCAACAGCACATTTTAAGGGTGATACAAGCACCTGCGGTTGTTTTCCCGCATATAAATCAGCGCGGGAAGCTGCTTTTTCAAGGGTTTCCGAATAGAGTTCCTTATAATTGTATATCAGGTTTTTCCAAAGCGCCGACCTCGATATTTCATAGGCTTTGATCCTTGCTTTGATGATATCCTTCTCAATTTTATTGCTGCAACTGAAAACGTGCCTGACGATTTCTTCTACTACATCCTTGTCATTGTCATCATCACGCTCGATTACTGCTGTGCAGTCCTTCAACCCGGGGAAAAATGTTTTGATCCATTGTCCGAACCCCGTTACGGAGGTTGTAATAGTAGGAATATGAAATGCAAGACTTTCAAGTGCAGAGTAGCCCCATGGCTCATAGTAAGATGGGAACACGGTGCCGTCAAAACCGATCAGCAGATCGTAATAGCTTAAGTTGAAAATGCCGTCTGATCCATCCAGGTAGGTTGGAATGTAAATGACCTTAACTTTATCTTCTGGCCTGTTTAAAAGGCCGTTTGTTTTGATGCGCTTCAGGATAAGGTCATTTTCGGGTTCACTGAGTCCGTGCGTGCAATATTCTTCCTTCCTGGCAAGGTTTAGATCTTTCTTATTCATCCGGTCTATCAAATCCTTCCTGGGCACATTATGCCCTGAAGAAACGGCGAGGACTGCAATGACCGTTTGTGGCAGTTTTGATTGCCTGTTCAGCAAACCCATGGAGTCGATAAAAATGTCGATTCCTTTATTCCGGAATTCATAGCGTCCGCTTGTAAGAATGAGAATGGTGTCGGGCGAATATTCCTGGCCGGTGAGCGCACCAGCAACCTGCAGCATTTTTTCACGCGAACGGGCGCGTTTTTCCGTGTAAGCTTCCTTGGCAGGAACCCACGAATCGTCGAACCCGTTCGGAGTAAGTAAATCAGCTTCAATCTCCAGGAAATGGCGGCACTCATTGTTTGTTATCTGCGACTGCGTTGTGAAATAATCGGCCTCATGGGCAGATAATTTCTCGAGCGAAAATTTAGCCATGACTCCAAACTGGCGGGCAATACCTTCGGCGCTGTAGTTTTCCAGGTTTTTATACAATGGAAGCCCGTTTGCAGCGATACACCGCCCAACGACGGTAGCGTGCGCCGTAAACACCGTTCCAACCTGTGGTACGCGCTCCTTGAGATATAAAACACCGGTACCGGTCATCCATTCATGGAACTGGGCGATGATTTTATCGTGGTGAGAACAATTGAAATTGTAAAAGCTGTCGATGACCTTTCCTGCGGCATAGCCAAAAAAGGCAGGTTCAACATAATCCCAGTCGCCGGTCAGGGAATCGAGTTTGTACCGTTCCCAGAAATGTGCAAAAATCTTGTCCTTTTCCGAGAAATACGGGGTGAAATCAACCAGGATCACCACAGGCTTCCCGGGGATGTTCCATCTTCCAACCTTGATCCGCAAGCCTTCAGTTTCTGCGACTTCGCGCCAGGACCGGAACAAAAATTTGTCATCAATAAATTCCGGGTTCTGATGAGTCTCTTTCCATACATCAGGACCTATGAGTATATAATTATCCTTGAATTCTTCTGATAATATCTGAGCTTTTGATGCAATTGCCGTATAGATTCCCCCAACCTTGTTACAAACTTCCCAACTGGTCTCCAGGAGGTAATCAGGTACTACCAATTGCTTGTCCTTCATTGCCATGTTCAGTTACTTTTTTTTAATAGTTTTTGCAGGTAAAGCCTGTGCTCCTCCTGCCTTTTTAATTTTATTTTTCGGTTCCTCCTTCGCCTTTGTCGTTTTAACTGCAGCCTTGACAGGTTGAACCTTTACTTTTTGTTCCTTCTTTAAACGCTTATCAGGCTGAACATTATCCTTCGCCTGGTTCGCGTGTTCAATTCCTTCATCCACCCTGATCATAAAATCAGAAAGGACATTCATGTAATTGATGAACGCTTCGTAAGGTGAACCATAGGGATTGAAATATTTGTGAACCTCCCCGGCCGAAAACCACTTGGTGCACATGTAATAGAAGTGGTTGCTTGTTTGGAGGTAAAGCCAGTCTTTGAGAATTCCGGGGTCATTCAGGTTCTTAACCTTGTGTTCATAGGAATATAGTTTTCCGAACGCCTCATCCTGGAGTTCATTGCCAAGCCATGCGGTCAGGTCTCGTTCTTCGTCGGCCCATGAAATAGGATGGGGAACGGAAATGGCTGATACAGGCTGAAGTTCGTGGTAAAGCTGATCAGGAGTGTTAAAGGTGAAGTTCGATTTTGAATAAACGGTTGCTGGCAGGTGCCTGAAGAAATCAAAAATGCCGGTTTCCTTCCACTGATGTTCCCCGATGGTTTCATAATCCAGGAACAGGTTCACCACCTCTTCTTTTTTCTCAACCTGGTTGAGCCATTTCACAAATTTCTCGGTTGTAAGCGGCCATTCCGACCAGTCCTGGTTCGAAAACCGGAACGTGAGATCATCGCTTAAGCGGAAATTGCGCAACAGCACTTTCAGTTTGGGGTTGATGTTGTTACAGTACATATAGTTGGGACTTTTCCAGCCCAGGATATGTTTGGCCCCTTCGGTGAGCATGGTATGGAATCCCATGTCTGCAACCATTCCGCCGATCGCGTCGGAATAGATCAACTCGGTGTTCCTGAAGGTTGTCGGCCTTTTGCCAAACAATTCTTCTATTTTGGATGCATGCAATTCGACCTGCCTCACAAATTCATCTTTATTCCCGAGGGAGGCAAGGGAATGGGCATAGGTTTCGGCAATAAATTCAACCTGGCCGGTATCAGCCAATGCCCTGAAGCTCCTGATAACCTCAGGAACATGCATTTGCAACTGATCCAGCGCGGTTCCCGAAATCGAATAACTGACTTTGAATGCGGTACCGTATTCTTTGATCAGGTCAAGCATGAGGGCATTTGCAGGCAGGTATGATTTTTCTGCCACACGCTTAATTATGTGCCGGTTTTGATAATCATCGTAATAATGATGATCTTGCCCGATGTTGAAGAACCGGTAAGTCCGTAAGCGAAAAGGCTGGTGGACTTGAAAATACAAACAGATGGATCTCATATGATCAATTGGTTACAGCTTGATTATAAACGTCAATAATATTCACGGCAGCATTTTCCCAGATAAGGTTGTCGACTTCGGTCTTTCCATAGCGGATGAACATTTTGCTCAACCCTTCGTAATGGAGAATCCCGTAGATGGCATCCGCAAGCGCATCGATGTCCCAGAAATCAACCTTAAGCGCATGTTGCAGCACTTCGGCAACTCCCGACTGCTTTGAAATGACGACAGGAACATTTGAACGCATGGCTTCCAGGGGGGAGATTCCGAATGGTTCCGATACCGACGGCATCACATACACATCGCTCATGGCGAACATGGTGTCGACCTCCGGTCCGGCAAGGAACCCGGTAAAGTGAAATTTTGTGGCGATCTTCAGCTGGGCTACCCTGCGGATCATGCGGTTCAGCAGATCGCCCGAACCGGCCATCACGAAACGCACATTCGAATCGCGCTTTAAAACCTTATGAGCGGCTTCAACGAAATAGTCGGGCCCTTTCTGATAGGTCACACGACCGAGAAAAGTGACAACCTTTTCCTTGACATGCTTGGTAACGCCGTCAAGGTCGGGCCGGTCAACAGGTTCAACCGCATTGTGAACGGTGATGACTTTTTCGGCAGGAATTCCGTACTTCTCAATGACGATCTGCCGGGTAAGGTTGCTCACCGTGATCACGAGGTCAGCCTCGGTCATACCCTGGCGTTCAATGTCGTACACAGGCTGATTCACATTCTCACCCGAACGGTCAAACTCGGTGGCATGAACATGGACTACAAGGGGCTTGCCCGATATCTTTTTGGCGGCAATGCCGGCAGGATAGGTAAGCCAGTCGTGGGCATGAATTACATCAAAAGTGTTGCCTGTAGCAATGGATGAGGCCACCAGGGCATACCTTGAAACCTCCTGCATGAGGTTAGGTCCGTACTTCCCTGAAAATGTGTACTGCTTTGAAAAAACAGAATGAGTTTCAGTTTTATCAGCAACCAGGTCTTTCGTAACCATCCTTTCAAACTCTTCCGGGTCCATGTATGGCACCAGGTTGGAGTCAATCTCCATGAACTGGATCCTTTCCAGATACTCTTTCGTATCTACCCTGCTGAAATCAAGCACGACATCACTGGCATTCACAAGGCGAAAACCATCCATGGTTTCATCGCCATATGCTTTAGGGACAACAAAAATAACTTCAACGCCGCGTTTTACCAGTCCTTTGGTCAATCCGAAACAAGCTGTTCCAAGTCCTCCGGTGATATGCGGGGGGAATTCCCACCCAAACATTAATACACGCATTTCAATTTACGATTTTACGATTATTCGATTATACGATTTGTCCCTATGAAGGATCTAACTGTATTTTTTTATCAGGTCCCCTATGCGGAGCAGTTCGGCGACGGAAGAAGCCTGGGAAATGGCCCCCCTGCCGATGTGCGGCGGGTCACCGTCGTAGAGTTCCGAGATTGTCCCGATGCCGTGTTCTGTCATCACAGGTTCAAATCCTTCATAAAGCGATTTGATAAGTGACATCCCGCTTTTTCCGTGGATTTTAAGGTATCCTTCAACGAAATGGCCCATCAGCCATGGCGATACGGAGCCCTGGTGGTATGCTGCTTCGCGTTCGGACTGGTTTCCGTAATATGAACCTTTGTATATCGGGCTTTTCGGTGAAAGCGTACGTAAGCCTCGCGGTGTCAGCAATTCCTGCCTGACGCGGCTCAACACATCTTTCCTTATTTCTTCCGGTACCGGGCTGTATGGTAATGATGTTGCCAGGACCATGTTGGGTCTCACTGCCCAGTCTTTGTAAGCACCGTCGACATAGTCGGCAAGATAGTGTTTCTCGGGACTCCAGAAAGTCTCCATGAATGCGGCCGGAATCCGGGAGGCGATTTTCTCCCATTTTCGCCAGAAAGCCGCATCTTCGCATTCGGTTGCAAGTTCAAGGCTGAAGCAGATGGCATTGTACCACAGCGCATTTATCTCAACGGTTTTACCCATGCGGGGCGTAACAGGCTTCCCGTTTGCGACGGCGTCCATCCAGGTAAGCGCTGTCCCGTGCAGGCCGGCATAAATCAGCCCGTCTTTATCCATATGGATGTTGAAGTCGGTGCCGGTCCGGTAACCTTCGAGGATGGTTTTCATCCTGCGGCCATATTCTTTCCAAACAGCACGTGTATCGCCCGTTACCATGGCATATTGCTGCAGTGTCCAGAAAAACCATAGCGAGGTATCCGCCGAATTATAGGTAGCAGTTGCCCCGCTCCCGAAGATCGGGAACAAAGGGCCTTTCATTTCCGAAACCATGGTGTCGATCACCGCTTTGCAGGTGGAGGTGTCGCCACCCAACAGCGTCAGGCCCGGAAGAGAAACGAATGTACTGCGTCCTGACCGGCCAAACCACGGAAAACCGGCAATGATTTCAGTGCCTTTCTCCTTTTTAATGATAAACTGCTGTGCAGCGTTGGTCAGGCAGTTGGCGAAATTATTCCTGGGGATCCGTTTCTCGAGTTCCGCCTGGTATGCCCGTTTCATTGATGAGGGAGGATGATCCTTTGTTGCGGCCGAAAAAAAGACGCTCTCCCCTTTTTCAATGTCAAATTCAAAAAAGCCGGGTACATAAAGATCTTCCTGGTATTCGTATCCTCTTTCCATCTCCTCCTGGTATTCAATGCTGTAATACCAGCCGGGAACATGGGTGTATTCGTTTTCCCTGGATATCTGCATGAACAGGTCGGTATATCCCTGGTACATTCTCACCTTGATGCCATTGGCTACCTTTTCATACTTCTTGTCGGCAAAAATGTTCTCCTTGCTCATGGAGTGAATGTTCCTGAAAGCAAGAAACGGTTTGAGACGCAGTTTGGTAGGTGAATGGGCATCGACCAGGGTGTATTTGATGATCATCCGGTCTTCGCGGGTGGTAAAAACCATCTCCTTGGTAAGAATCACACCGCCAACCCGGTAAGTCATTTTCGGGTAAGGTTCGGTGACGAAATCCCTGAGATATTTGTGGCCCTTGGGATTGTATATGCCCCCGGGATATTTATGAATGCCAAGGTTGAATTCGGAATCCATCTGGATGACCGTTTCGTCGAGCGAGGATAGCAAAACATGATTTTCATGATCTATTCCGGGCTGCGGTGTAACAAGCATTCCGTGGTACTTGCGCGTATTGCAGTTGATGATGGTGGAGTTTGCATACGACCCTGCCCTGTTGGACCGCAGGAGTTCCCGGTTCAGCGAGTACTCAAGGTTTACCAGTTGGCTTTTGTCAAAATTGATGTAACTCATTTCGCTATATTTTCCTGACAGTTGTCCAAATGTAAGTTGAAAAAAATCAAGTTGCAAAGGTACAATTTTCCGTGCTTTTATCGTTAGTCTGAATAAAACTTAATATTTGCTTAATTTTGCGCACCTAAAGTACTGTTCCATGCAAATTTCACGGTTGTCTCTTCTTTGCTTCCTGCTCGGGTTGATTTCAGTTGTTTCCCTGTCCTGCCGAAAAAAGGATCAGGTTGATGCAACACCCGGGTTGCAGCTTGCTTTTTCGACCGATACCGTGTTTTTTGATACTGTGTTCCCGACCGTTGGCTCTATTACGCAGCGGTTAATCGTATACAACCAGAATAACAATAAAGTCAGTATTTCAAGCTTGAGCCTGGCAGGCGGACAAGCTTCATACTACCGCCTCAACATCGATGGTGCCCCGGCTGTCAGCGCTTCCAATATTGAAATCCCAGGGAATGACAGCATTTTTATCTTTGTTCGTGTCACAATTGATCCCCAAAACCTTAATACACCATATGTGATATCCGATTCGATCGGGTTCGTGACCAACGGAACATCCCAGCACGTTAAACTGGTGGCATGGGGCCGTGAAGCGATTTTTTACCGCAGAGCATCCTTAACGGGCAATGTTACCTGGGACAGTACGAGGGCCCGTGTTATCTATGGATCAGTGCGCGTTGACACCAATGCATCCCTCTCAATCATGCCGGGCACGAGGGTCTATTTTCACAAGGATGCCTACCTGGCAGTTTCATACCAGTCAACGCTGAAAATACCCGGAACACTGGAGCATCCCGTAAGGTTCCAGGGCGACAGGATGGACCCTTTCTACAAAGATCTTCCGGGGCAGTGGGGAGGCATTTATCTCGAAAAAGGCAGCAGGGACCATGAGATAAACTATGCCTATATCAAAAACGGTATGTTCGGACTTGCAGCCGATTCGCTGGGTTCCTCAACAGCACCGATGCTCACGCTCACCAATTCGATCATACAGAACATGGCCTCCGTCGGGATATACGCCTACGGGACTTCGATCAATTCCGTCAATTGCGTCATCGCCGATTGCGGGGGAAACTGCCTTGCGGTGGATTATGGCGGCAGCTACGATTTCAGGCAGCTCACGGTGGCCAACTACTGGTTCTCCTCCGTGCGTCATGCGGCATCTGTTTACCTGAGCAACTACAGCTATGATTCATTGGGACGAAAGGTGACGAACCCCTTGTCGAAGGCCTCTTTTGCCAACGCGATCATCTACGGATCAAACGATGATGAAATTCAGCTGGATTCGGTGGCGGCTGTTCCGTTCGAATACAACTTCGATCATGCCATCCTTAAAACAAAGTTAAAAACGAACAATCCCCTGAGATATATCAATTGCACGGTCAACAAAGATCCCGTGTTTGTGGATGTGGCAAAACTGGATTACAGTATCGACAGCATTTCTCCGGCTATCGGAGCGGGCAAAGATATTGGGATCACTTATGATATCAGGGGAAACGCAAGAGCAAACCCTCCTGCCCTTGGGGCATATGAATACCTTAAAAAGAATTGATTTCGCTATTTCTCTATTTCGCTATTTCTTTTTCATTGCTTCCACCATCGCAGTTCCCAGGTCAGCCGGCGAATCGACAACGATGACACCGCATTCCCTGAGAATTTCCTTTTTGGCTTCTGCCGTGTCTGATTTCCCGCCAACGATCGCACCGGCGTGACCCATGGTGCGGCCTTTGGGAGCAGTGGCGCCGGCGATAAAGCTCACCACCGGTTTCGTTCCGTGCTGCTGAATCCAGTAACCGGCATCGGTTTCCATGTTGCCGCCGATTTCACCGATCATGATGATGCCTTCGGTAGCCGGATCTTCCATGAAGAGTTTAACGGCATCGAGAATGGTGGTGCCCGGGATTGGGTCGCCGCCAACACCGATCATGGTGGTTTGACCAAGCCCGACTTTAGTGATCTGGTCCACGGCTTCGTACGACAAGGTCCCTGAACGGGATACGATCCCGATGGAGCCTTGTTTGTGGATAAACCCTGGCATGATCCCTATTTTTGTGCTGGGAGGCGTAATGATACCCGGGCAGTTGGGACCGATCATCCTCGAACTGTGGGAGGCCAGGTATTCCTTCACCGGGATCATGTCTTTCACTGGTATTCCTTCGGTAATGCATACGATCAATGCAATGCCTGCTTCCGCGGCTTCAAGAATGGCATCAGCTGCCATGGGGGGAGGAACGAAAATGATGGAGACATTGGCCCCTGTTGCTTTTACTGCTTCCGCTACCGTGTTGAATACCGGCCTTTCAAGGTGCATTTGCCCGCCTTTGCCGGGTGTGACCCCGCCTGCCACATTGGTGCCATATTCGATCATCTGGCCTGCATGGAACGATCCTTCATGTCCGGTGATGCCCTGAACGATAACGATGGAGTCTTTGTCTACTAAAATGCTCATAGCTGATTTATGATTGGATGATTTCTGGGTTTCGATTGGAGGGTCAAAGATAGTTTGTTTTAAAATTATGGAAAGGGTTTTTGGAAAATTTGTTTACCCCTCCCTAAATCCATTCCAATAAGGGAAGTATACCCCTCCCTAAATCCCTCCCCAACAAGGGAGGGACTTACTCCCCTTCCCTGTTTGGGGAAGGGGTCAGGGGGAAGGGGTTAAGGTATTTGGGAAGGGGTTAAGTGGTCAGGGTTAATTTGTATCTTTGAAAATCGTAAATCGTACATCATCCAATCGTAAATAACCTATGGGAATGTTCAACCTGGAAGACACCATCTGTGCGCTGTCAACGGCTCCCGGGATGGGCGCTATTGCGGTGATCAGGCTTTCAGGGCCGGCTGCAATCGAGACAACGGGCAGGATATTCAGGCCGGCGGAGAAGAACTTTGATATCGCTTCCGTGAAGTCACATACGATTCACCTGGGTGTGATCGGCAGCGGGACCGACATCCTGGACGAGGTTCTAGTGAGTTTTTTCAGGACGCCACACTCCTACACCGGCGAGGATGTCGTGGAAATTTCCTGTCACGGTTCAACATACATCCAGCAAAAAATACTGGAGGTGCTTCTCTCATGCGGACTGAGGCTTGCCCGGCCCGGTGAGTTCACACTGAGGGCATTCATGAACCGGAAATTCGATCTTTCGCAGGCGGAGGCGGTAGCAGACCTTATTGCTTCACAATCGGTTACGTCGCACGATCTTGCCATTCAACAAATGCGGGGCGGGTTTTCAAAAAAGATAGGGGAACTGAGGCAATCGCTGGTTGAATTTACCGCACTGATCGAACTGGAACTTGATTTCAGCGAAGAGCATCTGATTTTTGCCGACCGGGCTGACCTCCGGGCGTTGTTAGATCGCCTGGAAACTGAACTTACACAGCTGATCAGCTCATTCAGCCTCGGGAATGTCATCAAACACGGCATCCCCGTGGCCATCATCGGCAAGACGAACGCAGGCAAATCCACGTTGCTGAATGCCATCCTGAATGAAGAAAAAGCCATCGTTTCAGAAATTCCCGGCACCACACGCGATGCGATTGAAGACACCATCATTATCGGCGGATACAGTTTCCGGTTTATCGATACCGCCGGACTACGTGCCTCTGAAGATGCCATTGAAACCATCGGGATCGGCCGCACATGGGAAAAGATCAGCGAAGCAAACATCGTTTTATATGTTTTCGATGCTGCCGAACAGTCTTTTAAGGATGTGAATGAAGCGATAACGGAACTGAAAAACACGATGGAAGGGAAATTAATCAACCTTGTGCTGATCGGGAATAAAATAGATAAAATCAACATGTTACCGATCGGATTTAAAGAATTCGTTGAACATGAGACCATCTTTGTTTCAGGCAAGCGCAGGGAAAACATCCATCTCATTGCCGAACACCTGGTCGAAATTACAGGAAAGACCAGTACAACCGATCAAACCATCGTTTCCAATTCCCGGCATTACGAAGCGCTTCAGCAGGCGCTCGGGGCAGTCGCCAGCGTGCGCGGCGGGCTGAACAGCGGCATCTCTCCCGACCTGTTCACGGTGGATATCCACAAAGCGTTATATCACCTTGGAGAAATTACCGGCGTGATTACAAATGACGAAGTGCTGGGGGCGATTTTCAGCAGGTTTTGCGTGGGAAAGTAACCGCCACAAAACGAACACATAACCAAAACTGTATAAGTAACGTAAAGCCCAGTAAATAT
>JBAXDH010000104.1:0-13373 GCA_037141055.1 bacterium
CAAGTGACCACTGACAACAATTAGCTTGGTTTTATCTGCGCATTTTTTTGCGTTTGATTTTTTCTGGCAGTTTTTATGCTGGTAATGATTATTGCGAGAATTTCCATTGCTTCGTGTTTAACGGGCAGTAACATACTCCTGGAAAAAATTCCTGCTTCCTCTATCAATTCAATCCAGAAAATTGTTTCGTCAGCTTCCTCTTCAACAATTTTCAGTTTGTTGATAAAATCCCTTCTGGATTTTGCGATGCAACTCGCCCGGTAATTGGCTGCCACAGAAGTTGCAGACCGTAATATCTGGTTTCCGATTATTTTTGATGTTGTTGAATAAGGAAGACTCTCCACCATTTTAATGATCCGTAAAGCAAATTGCTTGTTCTAAGCTTTAAATTATCATTAGCCATAATTTTTCTGGTTAATCAAATATTTCAAAAAAAGTAATAAGTTTGTTAATAACTTGTCATTTGCCACTTGTCACTTGTCATTTGTCACTTGTCTATCAGCCATGTCTCTCACAATTCAGCAAATTCTCCTCAAACACTGGGGATTTTCTTCTTTCCGCCCCCTCCAGGAAGAGATTATCCAATCGGTGCTCGATGGAAAGGATACCCTTGCATTGCTCCCGACCGGCGGAGGAAAGTCATTGTGTTTCCAGGTTCCGGCACTCGCAAGGGAGGGCATCTGCCTGGTTGTCTCCCCGCTCATCGCGTTAATGAAGGACCAGGTCGACAACCTGAAAAAAAGGGGAATTCCTGCAGCCGCGCTTCATTCCGGAATGCATTCCGATGAAATCGGCATCATTCTCGACAACTGCCGCTTCGGGAATCTTAAGCTGCTTTATGTATCGCCTGAAAGACTCACCACCGAAAAAATGAGGGAATCGCTGAGGCTGATGAAGGTCAATCTCCTGGCTGTCGATGAAGCTCACTGCGTTTCACAATGGGGCTACGATTTCCGTCCTCCGTACCTCACCATCGCCAACATCAGGCAGATGATCCCCGGCACTCCGCTGATGGCCCTCACCGCCACCGCCACTCCCAAAGTGGTGAAGGACATTCAGCGCAAACTGGAGTTCAGGCAGGAGAACGTATTCCAGAAAAGTTTTGAGCGCAAAAACCTCACCTACCTTGTTTTGAAGGAGGAGGATAAATTGAAGCGCCTGGTTAAAATTGTCAGTAAAGTAAAGGGACCCGGGATTGTGTATGTCCGTAACCGCCGCCATACAAAGGAAATTTCCGAATATCTCCGGAAAAACAAAATCAGTGCAGACTTTTATCACGCGGGCCTCGATCCTAAAACACGCGATCAGCGGCAGGCTGCCTGGATCAATGAAGACAGCCGGATCATCGTTTCAACCAATGCCTTCGGCATGGGAATCGACAAGTCAAACGTCAGGGTTGTTGTTCATCTCGATCTGCCCGACAGCATCGAGGCTTACTTCCAGGAAGCGGGACGCGGTGGCCGGGATGAAAAGAGAGCGTATGCGGTGCTTTTATACGAGAATGCCGATGTGCTCGATGCACGTCACAACCTCAAACTGGCCTTTCCCGAATTGAAGACCATCAGGGATGTTTACCAGGCTTTGGGCAACTATTTCCAGCTGCCGGTGGGGATGGGAAGGGACCAGCGTTACGACTTCGATCTCCCTGCTTTTTCCGAACAGTACAAATTCCAGCCGGTCATCGTTTATAACTGCCTTAAATTTCTTGAAAAAGAAGGGTTCGTCATGCTTAGTGAAGGCCTTCATCATCCGTCAAAAGTTTTTATTAAAGCCAGGAAAGAGGAACTTTACCGTTTCCAGGTCGAACATGAACCCTTTGACCATTTAATTAAAACCATGTTGCGCTCATACAGCGGAATCCTGTCCGATTTTGTCGTCTTCAACGAATCAGAACTTGCCCGCCGGTGCAACCTGGATGTAAAGAAAGTCGTAAATAACCTGAATTACCTGGCCAAGTTGCAGATTTTAGATTATCTCCCACAAACGGACAAACCCCAGGTCATTTTTCTACAGGAACGGCTGGATACCCGCGACCTTACTATCTCTCCTGAAAATTACAAAGACCGGCATCGCGATTCCGAGAAACGGCTGGAAAGGATGATCACATATGCCGAAACAAAAAATAAATGCCGCAGCCAGGCGCTGTTGGCCTATTTCGGAGAGTGCGACACACGGCGATGCGGGAGATGCGACGCATGCATTGAGCGCAACAAGATCAGCCTGAATGAAATGGAGTTCGACAACATCGTAAAAACAATCAAACCACTGCTGAAAACCAAGTCCTGTACCCTGGAAGAACTCGTTGTTTATGCCGACCCGATCAATGAAGACAAGGTGATACGTGCAATTCAATGGCTGGTGGACAATGAGAAAATTGTGGTGGATCGGGAGAGGAAATATGGGTGGAGGTGAAAAAATGGTGAGTGGTGAGTGGTGAATCGTAAATCGCATTAATTGTAAATCGAATAGTATGTCTGATATAGCCAAATCAATTGCTTACGATGATCTCCCGTTATGGTCTGCCCCGTTCGGGCTGACACTCCTGGACACCGTCAGGATAAAGAACAACATCAACGTGCTCGACATCGGCAGCGGCAGCGGATTTCCCATGCTTGAACTGGCCGAACGGATGGGAAAATCCTGCATGGTCTATGGACTGGATCCTTCGGAGGATGCCATTGCGATGATCACCGCAAAAAAAGAGGCCCGGGCGATTGAATATGCCAAGATTGTCAAGGGAGTTGCAGAAGAAATCCCGTTCCCCGACGAATACTTCGGCCTCATCGTTTCAAACAACGGCCTGAACAACGTCACTGACCAGGTTGCTGCGCTCAGCGAATGCTACCGGGTTGCCGACGATGGTGCCCAGATGGTGCTCACGATGAACCTGCCGCATACCATGGTCGAATTCTACGAGGTTTTTGAAGAAACCCTCCGGGAGAAAGGGATGCACGATGAAATCGACAAGATGACCCGGCATATCAGTGACAAGCGCAAACCTATAGAATACCTCAGGGGGATCATCCTGGAAGCAGGGTTTACCATCAATGACATCGAAGTCGACGGCTTCAAAATGAGATTCAGTGACGGATCCGCTTTCCTCAACCACCATCTCATCCGCTACGGTTTTATGGAACACTGGAAAGCAATTTTACCATCGGAACTCTCGGAGAATATCTTCCATACCATCGAACAAAAGCTGGATCAGATTGCGCTTGAAAACGGGAAACTCGCCATGTCCATCCCATTTGTGTGCTTCGACTGTATAAAGCTAAAACCAAAAACACAATAAACGATCTATGATTTCCTCGATTATATTGACAATGATCAT
This sequence comes from bacterium, assembly GCA_037141055.1. Lineage (GTDB taxonomy): Bacteria > Bacteroidota > Bacteroidia > Bacteroidales > FEN-979 > CAIVAT01. The sequence goes on from JBAXDH010000104.1 coordinate 3,332, forward strand.
GCTCGTCGCAGCAGGGCCGGAAAAACCTGTCGACAGGGATTGCCTGTGTAAAGGGTTCAAACTCTATGGCAAAATCAAAATCGTGAATGATTTTCCGGATCTGAAAGTAAAAATCGTCGAGAATTTCCCCGATCTCAAAGTCCAGGTTGTTGAAAATTTTCCGGATCAGTGCGGGAAATGGAAATTTGTTACGGATTTCCCGGATCTCAAAATAAAGTTCGTCACCGACTTTCCCGACCTGAAGATCAAATTCGTGGAAAACTTCCCGGGAAAACCCTGAATCGTCAATCGTCAAACGTCAATCGATTAATCATCAATCCCAATGCCTCTCCCCCGCAGTTTTTACACTCGTTCCGACGTTGTTCAGATCGCCCGCGAATTGCTGGGCAAGGAACTTTTCACATGCATGGATGGCATCACCACTTCGGGGATCATTTGTGAAACTGAAGCGTACGCCGGCATAACAGACAGGGCATCCCATGCTTTCGGCAGCCGCCGTACCCGCCGTACCGAAACCATGTATCAGCAGGGAGGCATCGCCTATGTTTACCTCTGTTACGGCATGCATTCGCTTTTCAACATCGTTACGAACGTAGAGGATGTGCCGCATGCCGTGCTGATCCGCGGCATTGTTCCGGTCGGTGGGCTGGACCAGATGATCAGGCGCTCCGGCAAACCGAAGGCGGATAAAAACTTTGGAACAGGCCCGGGAAAGGTCTCCAAAATTCTTGGAATTCATTTTTCCCATTCCGGTCTGGACCTGTTATTCAACCCGGGAAAAACAAATGGCCAGGCCATTTGGATTGAGGATGCCGGCATCGTAACAGAACCGGAAAAGATAACCGCCGGTCCCAGGGTTGGCATTGATTATGCCGGGGAGGATGCGTTGCTTCCATACCGGTTCATTTTGGAGAACCATATCAGACCTTCCAGGTTTTAAAAACCTGGAAGGTCTGGCCATAAAAAAACCCGGCCTAAACCGGGTTTTCCTTTAAGAAGCGTAAAGTATTACTTTACTTTCTTGCCAAGTTCTGCGCCGGCTTTGAATTTTACTACTTTTTTAGCGGCGATCTTGATTTCCTTACCATTCTGAGGATTGCGTCCCTTGCGGGCAGCTCTCTTGGAAACGGAAAAGGAACCAAATCCTACTAAAGCAACTCTTTCGCCTTTGCCCAGTGCCTTTGAGGTAGCTGAGATAACAGCTTCCAGAGCTCTTTTTGCTTCAGCTTTGGTCATTTTTGCATCGTTGGCAACTGATTCGATTAATTGAGCCTTGTTCATGTTTCGTAAGTTTAAATGAATACGTGATTAATAATCCCTGCAAATATAAGGTATCTGAAAAAAAAGTCAAGTGCTTTAGGCTGAAAACAGTTGAAAATGTTGATAAGATGGAGGTTTTGTTAATATCTCCGGCCTTAAAAAGGCTAATTACCATGGGTTTCGGGAAATATTCTTCCAAAGCCACGCAGGAAATCCGCGCTGTTCATGGCTTTTCGTCCGGCCAGCTGAAGCTCGGTCACCTGAACAAAACCGTTTTTTGCTCCTACTTTCAGGAACGATTTGCCATCCGTAACGAATTCCCCGGGAATAATGTGCGCATCAACCCGCTCCGGTACCGTCCGGAAAATTTTAAGCACCTGCTGTTCCCCATCCGGCATTTTCAATTCCGTAAACGCACCCGGGTGAGGGCTTAGTCCCCGGATGAAATTATGAACTGCCGCCACGTCCTGGTTCCAGTTGATGCGGCAATCCTCTTTGAATATTTTTGGCGCCGGCTTCAGGATTGAAGGATCATTGATCAAAGAATCCTGATCTTGCTCCAGTATCCTGCGGGATACGATCTTTTCAACGGTTTCGATAACCAGCTTCGCTCCGGCAACCATCAGCCGGTCATGAAGTTCACCGGCTGTTTCATCCGCCCCGATGCTTACTCTTTCTGAAAGCATGATCCTGCCGGCATCGATCTCGTCGTTCAGCATGAACGTAGTAACACCGGTTTCACTTTCCCCGTTCATGACGGCCCGGTTGATGGGGGCGGCGCCACGATACTGCGGCAGCAGGGAGGCATGAAGGTTGAACGTTCCCAGGGATGGCAACGCCCACACCTGCCGCGGCATCATCCTGAACGCAATGACAATCTGCAAGTCGGGTTTGAATGAGCTGAGCTGTTCGATAAACCCCGGATCCTTCATTTTCAAGGGCTGCAGTACCGGAATTCCGTGCAGGAGGGCAAACTCCTTCACCGGCGAACATCTCTCCTTCAGCCCCCTGCCAGAGGGTTTATCCGCAGCGGTGACAACAGCCACCACCTGGAATCCGGAATCGACCAGTTTACCAAGAGATTCAACTGCGAATTCAGGAGTGCCGAAAAAAATGATGCGGGGAAAATCAGCCATAAAAAAAGCCTGAATTATCAGGCTGTAAAAGTACAATATACCAGTTACGATTTAACAGTGACGAATTACAAATGACAACTGATAATCTATTTTGCTGTATCCCGGAAAAATGTCAACTAATCATGACACTCGTCACTTGTCACTTGTCACTTGTCATTATTTCTTAATCAGTCCCTCCGTGTAGGATATGTATTTGTCAACCTCACGGCCTTCATACGACCTAGGAAATTCTTCCTTGATCCGTTTGTACATGGTGAGTGCCTTGTCAAAATTCCCGAGTTCTTCATACGCCATCGCGGCTTTCATCAGAAACAGCGGTGAGGTGAAATCGTTTTTCTTCATTTCTGCCGCGTCGGTGTACAAATCGGCAGCCTTCTGAACCTGTTTGAGTTCCATGTTTGCATCGCCCATCGCACCTTTGGCCATCGGGCCAACCAGCTGATCCTTTGAGCTGAATTTGTTCAGCTGCTCAAGCGCCAGGTCAAATTGTCCCAGCTTCAGATAACAAACACCCGCGTAGTAATGGGCAAGATTTGCTGATTTGGTCATTCCAAATTCATCAATGATCGCCAGGAAACCAAGATACTGGCCGTCTCCGTTCAGGGCTTTCTTCAAGGAATCCTGTTCAAAATACTTTTCTGCCATAAACATCTGGCTCTGTGCATCCTTTTCCTTAGGAGCCAGGTAAAACCGTTTGAAACCGAAAAAACCAAGCACAATCACGATGATCACACCAACCACGATCAAAATGATCTGCTGGTATTTCTCAATGAACTGCTCGGTTTTGCTGAAGGCTTCTTCAACTGCCACAATGCGTTCTTCTGTTTTATCAACCTTTTTATCCTGCTTACTTGCCATGATATCTGAAATTTGGAGGTGCAAAATTACATTTTTTCCTGAAATACAGGCATGCTGGGCCATTTTTTTTACTTTTGCGCCAATCTTACGCGCAGGCCCATGCACCCGGTTGATCATCTGAACCCCAACGTCACCAAGGAATTGATCGCTTATCTGAAGCAATTTGTCACGGAGGAGCGTTTTTTAAAATTCCGGGAAATCATCAATTACAGGACCCGCCACATCACCATCGCCCTTGAAGATATCTTCCAGCCGCACAACGCCAGTGCCGTATTGAGAACCTGCGACTGTTTCGGGGTACAGGATGTACACATTATCGAAAACCGCAATAAATACGAGGTAAACCCCGATGTTGCGCTCGGTGCTTCCAAGTGGCTTGATCTCATCAGATACAACGAGCCAGGTGAAAACACGCAAGCCTGCTTAACCATGTTAAAAAATCAGGGGTACAGGATAGTTGCAACAACTCCGCACGAAAATGGATTTACCCCGGAGAACCTTCCTCTTGACCGGAAAGTAGCCCTCGTCTTTGGAACTGAACTCGCCGGACTGTCCTCGATGGTCCTTGAACAGGCGGATGATTTCATCAGAATCCCCATGGTTGGATTTACCGAAAGCCTGAACATCAGCGTGTCGGCCGCCATTTTAATCCAAACCCTGACAAACAGGCTAAGAACTTCTGAAATCTCATGGCAACTCACTGAATCAGAAAGTGATTCGATATTACTTAAATGGCTTCAGCAGACAATCAACAGGTCAGATAAAATCATACAGGTCTATCTGGGAAAAATTTAAATCAACCAGATTCGTAAATCGTAAATCGCAAATCGTAAATCGTCAATCCTCAATCTTTTTTCATACCTTTGCCGTTTTAAGGAAATTTTTAACACAATACATTATGGGAAAAGGAGATAAAAAATCAAAGCGCGGCAAAATCATCATTGGTTCTTCCGGTGTCAGCAGATCCCGCAAAAAGAAACGCACAATCTTACCTGTGGCTGCAAAAGCTGAACCGAAGCCCAAAAAGGAAGTTGAAGAACTGGTCGAGTCGGTTGTAAAAACTGCTGCCAGGAAAACTGCTAAAAAAGCTGAGGATCATGCCACGGGAGCAGAAGAAAAGCCAAAAGCCGCCAAGGCTAAGAAAAAAGCCGATGAAGGTGAAACTGAAGTTACACCCGAAGCATAAAGGCAGGAATAACATTTTCAATTCAATGAACTTACTGAACGCGTCCGGACCAGCATCTGCCAGTCCGGACGATTTTTTTTCAGCATGATCCTCCCAGCAAAATATTTTCCGGGTCTATCCCCCCTGCAGCGTGACCAGTACGAGCTGATGGAGCACCTGTACCGCGAATGGAACAGCAGGATCAATGTGATCTCCCGCAAGGATATCGACCAGCTTGCGATCCACCACATCCTCCATTCCCTCGCCATTGCGAAAGTCATCGAATTCAAACCCGGAACACGCATTCTCGATGCCGGAACCGGCGGCGGTTTCCCCGGAATTCCACTGGCAACGATGTTTCCGGAGGTTCATTTCACGCTTGCCGACTCCATCGGGAAAAAAATAAAGGTGATAGATGCCATCGCCGGTGAACTGAAACTTGACAACGTCAAAACGGTTAATACACGGTTTGAAACCATCAGGGGTTCATTCGATTTCGTTACCGGCCGGGCCGTTTCAAAACTTGCACTCTTTTCGTCGATGGTTAAAGGCTGCGTTGCGTCAAAGGCGTTCAATGATCTGCCGAACGGCATCCTATATCTTACCGGCGGCGAAGTTGAACAGGATCTGTCGGGGATTCGCGCAAAATCGATGACATGGCCGCTTGCCGGTTTTTTCACCGAAGAGTACTTCGCCAGCAAAAAGTTAGTTTTTCTTCATAACTTTTCATAAGCTTTTTTATTCATTATCAACAAGTTAAATTTTTAACTCCGGGTTGGATCAAATAGTCCTTGTCCATGTCGCCGGTTTTTGCTTATTTAGCCTGATTATTCGCATAACATTTTAACCACTTAAATCTGAATTTATGGCTGAACAAAAGAAGTTCATTCCTTTCGTCTCTGCAGAGACAAACATGAAAGAATTTACTGTGCGGGCGTTGATCATTGGTCTTTTCTTTGCCGTCATCCTTGGCGCTGCCAATGCGTACCTCGGGCTCAAGGCGGGCATGACCATCGCCGCAACCTATCCCGCCGCCGTGCTTGGGATGGCTATTTTGAGATTAATGAAAGGTTCCATCCTTGAAGAAAATTTCACCCGTACCGTCGGTTCCATTGGCGAATCCGTTGCGGCAGGTGCAATATTTACCCTGCCCGCATTTTTCGTTTCAGGAATCTGGTCGGAATTTTTCACCATGGGCCATTATATTACTTCCTCGCTCATTCTTATTGCAGGTGGTATTCTCGGGATCATGTTCGTGGCACTGCTCCGCCGCGTGATGGTTGAAGATGCGGAGCTGCCCTTCCCCGAATCAGTTGCCGCTGCCGAAATCCACAAAGCAGGACAGGGCGGTTCAGGCGGATCAAAATTCCTTTTCTGGTCAATGGGCCTTGGAGGATTGATCAAAATACTGGGCGAGCTTCAGCTTTTCCAGTACCTCTGGGAAAAATTTGTTGTATTCGGTAAGCAAACCATCACCGGAACTGTTTTCACAGGCCAGGGTGGCATGTTGTTAAGTTCTCCCGGCGTTAGCCCCGCATACATGGGCGTCGGTTACATCATCGGCCCCAAGTTGGGCGCCCTGAACTTCAGCGGGGGCATCCTCGCCTGGGGACTCATGGCCCCGATGATCATGTATTTCCTCATGCCCAGCATCAATTTCCAGGACTGGGCCGCCTTTCTGATGGCTAAAGACCCGACGATGACCATGGATGCTGCCATGGCCAAAGTAACGAATCCTGCCTACGAAATCACCCAGATATGGAAATACATCATCCGCCCGATCGCCATTGGAGGAATGCTCGTGAGCGCCGCATTTACACTTTTTAAAATGAGGAAAAGCCTCACCACCGGGATTGCCCGTTCGGTGAAAGATGTAAAAAAAGCCGCCACCGGCATTGAACATAACGTTCCCAGGAATGAAAAAGATATCAGCTTCGGCTGGATCATGGTTGGCATCGCTGCCGTTGCAGTTCTTACTTTTTGCATCACCTATTTTATTTTCCATACGAATGTGCTCATTGCAGGGGTCGCTTCAACGGTGATGATCATCCTCGCATTCTTCTTCGCTTCGGTTTCGGGATACCTTGTCGGTATCATGGGATCTTCCAACAACCCCATCAGCGGGCTTACGCTTACAGCGCTGGTTGTAACTGCGCTCATCCTGGTTGCCCTCGGGGTTCAGGGAGATGCAGGTGTTGCAACAGTACTTGGCGTGGCAGCAATTGTGTGCGTATCGGCTGCCGTTGCAGGTGAAATGCTCCAGGACCTCAAAGCAGGCCACATCCTTGGCGGTACGCCCTGGCGCATGCAGATCGGCGACATCCTGGGAGTTATCCTTGCAGGTGCCGTGATGTTCGTGGTGCTTGCCTTCCTGAACGACGGCGACATCGCCAGCGGAAAAAATCTCGGTTACCAGGGTGGTTTTGGAAGCAAGAACCTTTCTGCTCCCCAGGCAAGCCTGATGGCCATCCTGTCCCGCGGCATTGTCCAGGGACAAATGGCATGGCCCCTCATCATTGCCGGGATGCTCATGGGTGTTGCATTTATCCTTATGCAGGTAAAAAGCCCGATGCTCGTAAGCGTTGGCATGTACCTCCCGATCGAAACCACCTTCGCTATTTTTGTCGGCGGACTCATCAAGGGTGCCGTTGAAATGTATTCTGAAAAACGCAAACACAATGAGGCGCAAAAGGTGCGGGTTGAAAATACCGGCGTGCTGCTGGCCTCAGGAATGATTGCCGGGGAGGCGCTCATGGGATTGCTCATCGCGATTTTCGCGGTGTTCAACATCTTCCTGTACAATTATTTCAGTTTCTTCAAAACCCCGACATTCTACATCAGTTTCGTGGTGCTTGCAATCATTGCGTATGTTTTAATACAAATTCCGTTAAAGAATGCAGGCAAGCCCGATGATCCGGCTCCACCTGCTTCAGGAATGTAATATTTACCGGATTATTCATGGAGAGCTGTTTCATGCAATTTGAGACAGCTCTCTTTAATTCAACTCCTACATGAATTTTTTCAAGCGCCGTAAAATCCTCAAAAAAGCCAATTTCCTTGATCTCAGGCCTGTCAGGGTTCTTGGTCACGAAATGCGCGACGATGGCGGCATCACCCTGCTGATGCCACGGTTTAAAAACAGGGTCAACTCCGCGCTCTTCCAGCCACCCTCGAAGGAAAAGTTTATCTACATCAAACTCGACCGGTTCGGGGGCCAGACATGGCTGCTGATCGACGGTGATTCGACTGTTGCAAAAATCTGTTCCGGGCTTAATTCGCAATTCCCCGAAGAACTGAAGCCACCGGAAGAAACCGAAGAGCGTGTTACCAACTTCCTCTCACTTTTGTATCAGCAGCGCTACATCACCTTCCGTGAAATTCAGAATGAAACAGAACATCAAGCCAAATATTTTGCTACTTTTGACGTTATTCAACAAACAAATTCCTTACACCATAATATTTTAACCAATCAGATCATGAGCAAAGAAATTTTACAACTCGACCCCAAAGCGCTGTGGAAAAATTTTTACAGCCTGACTCAGATTCCCCGGCCTTCCAAGAAAGAAGATCAGATAAGGGAATTCATTTTCAATTTCGGCAAAAACCTCGGACTGGAAACCATCGAGGATGAGGTTGGAAATGTCATCATCAAAAAACCTGCCACCCCGGGAATGGAAAACCGAAAAGGAGTTGTCCTGCAGGGACATCTTGACATGGTTCCGCAGAAAAACAGCGACAAAGTCCATGACTTTGAAAAAGATCCGATCGAAACGGTCGTCGACGGCGAATGGGTGCGTGCAAACGGAACCACACTGGGTGCCGACAATGGAATGGGCGTTGCCGCAGCCATGGCTGTACTTGAGTCGAAAGACCTTCAGCATGGCCCGATCGAAGCGCTTTTCACTTCCGACGAAGAGACCGGCATGACCGGGGCAACCGGCCTGAAGGCTGGTGTCCTGAAAGGTGATATCCTGGTGAACATGGATTCCGAAGATGAAGGCGAACTGTATATCGGCTGTGCCGGCGGTACCAACGGCAACATCACTTTCACCTACGAAGAGAAGGCTTTAACCGGTGACTACACCGGGTACAAAATCAACATAACCGGTTTGAAAGGAGGCCACAGCGGTGTGGACATCCATCTTGGCCGCGGCAATGCCAACAAGATCATGAACCGGGTTCTCCACCATTGTTTTAAGAAACACGGGTTGCAGGTTGCATCCATCGATGGCGGAAGCCTTCGTAACGCGATCCCCCGCGAATCATTTGCACATGTTGCAATTCCTTCAGGCAATGTTGATTCATTCCTGAAATGCCTTGACAAACAAACTGCCAAAATTAAAAATGAGCTGGCGGCCGTTGAGCCCACCATGAAGATCGAGGCCGTTCCTGCCGCTGTTCCTGCATCCGTAATCGACCCGGCAGTACTGGTGAAGTTCATGAATGCCATTTATGCCTGTCCGAACGGCGTGATGCGGATGAGCAACGAAATGACCGGACTGGTGGAGACATCCAACAACCTTGCAATCGTGAAGGCGGAAAAAGGCACCATTAAAATTTCGAACCTCCTCCGCAGTTCGGTTGACTCTGCAAAAGCAGACCTGCAGCAGATGATGCAGAGCGTTTTTGATCTGGCCGGCGCCGATTCAGTGTTTGACGGCAGCTACCCGGGCTGGAAACCAAACCCCGATTCGCCGATCCTGAAAACCATGCAGGATGTTTACAACAACAAATACGGCAACATCCCCGAAATCAAGGCGATCCATGCCGGACTCGAATGCGGCATCCTGGGTGGCGCATATCCCAACTGGGACATGATCTCTTTTGGCCCGACCATCCGGTTCCCTCACTCCCCCGATGAAAAAGTAAATATTGCCACGGTGGTGAAATTCTATGATTTCCTCGTTGAAACGCTGAAGAATATCCCGGTGAAATAATCCAAAGATTAACATTTATCATCCCTTCGGGCGCCAGTGTGTTTTTCCTCTCCCCATTGGAAATCACACTGGCAGCCTTTACTGCAGCAACATTTCATTATTTATACTTCGAATTACTTGCAAATTGTCTTCTGACCTTATGGGGTCAACCATTTTTCAGGGTTGAATAAAAACAAATTTCAACCTTTAACTCTGTGGTTCTCCGTGAATTCTCCTCTGTGGCGCTCTGTGTAGTAAAAAAATGTGTATAAAGAGTGGCCCTTGAAGCGGAGGGAGACCTTATGCCTGATTATTCCCTCACTTGCTTTGTCAATCAGTTGTCCGGTAGTAATACCATAATTTCCTTATAGTTTTCATGTCACATTCCTTCGGCAATTCCGAACTCCGTTGAAGCGCTATTGGAAAAGTATGAAAATGAAGCAAAAACGATTAACTTTGTTACGGAAATTTGTCTGCAATATACTTTTTTATGAAGTCATTGTTGACTTTCTTATCTTTTATTTGCTTTTTTCTCATTCCAACGCTTGCCATATTTGGCGAAGGCTCGAAACAACTGAGTCCGGATACGGTCCATGCAGCCAGTATTTGGATACCTGATCCGGCATGGAACCCGTGTTTTGCCTCCCCGGCCTGTGATGACGATCATAAGTTATTCGTCAGGGTTGCAAGTGCATCCGAGAAGATCT
>JBAXDH010000105.1:0-13226 GCA_037141055.1 bacterium
ATTTATATCGGGACCTCGTCAAATAACAACAACAATGATATAGAGTATTCAGGGGCCGGTTACCCGGTTATAGAAGTGAGGGGAGGAAGCTTATTTGTGAACGGTCAGATCAGGCGCAGCATGATAAATGGTTTGGGTTCCCTGGTGTATAAACAATCGGGATCCAGCAGTGTCACAGTTAACGGCAGAAACGGGCAGGCCACACGTGCAAAACTGGAGGTGGTTAATTCCGGGAGTATTTTTAACATGACAGGGGGGACGCTGACCATCGTTCGCGGAGGGAGTACAACATATAACGATTTGTATGTCAGGCCTGAGAGTTCAATTGTAACCGGGGGGACAATTATTTTCGGGAATACAGAAACAGAAGCAACCACTGTGGCCAATCTCACACTGGACTCGACCTTTCCTTTGTTCAATATCGTTGTCGACGGAACAACCACGGCCAAAACACTTACCCTGGCAGTCAACCCGCTGATCCTGAAAGGAAGCCTGACCATCAATGCAACTTCTGCATTTAAGGCGGACAGCTTAAATGTTTACATTGCCGGAAACCTTACAAACCTAAACACTGATGCCGCGACAGGGGTCAGCACCGGCGGTTACCGTCCGGGGTCATTAAGACAACTCACAACCTTCAACGGCGCAGCAGGAAATCAGACCATTACCGGCGCAACTGGCAACATCACCAATTTTGCCATGCTGGTCATCAACAATACATTCGGAAACGGAACGATCACATTGCAGGCAAATTCTGCAGTGCGGGTCAATGGGGACCTGACCCTCACGGGCGGAACGCTTGCAGATGGCGGGAACATCATTACAGTTATAGGTGATATCAGCAATTCATCCATTCATTCCAGCAGCGGGTCAGGCCGTATTCTGCTTGCAGGGCCTGCCGTGCAATACCTTTCGGGTAACGGTAACGGGAAATTCGGTAACCTGTACCTTAACATGCTTTATGATGTGAGGATGATTTCAATCATGGAAATTTCCGGCGTCCTGACCTTCCAGGGCAATGCCTCCAACCTTGGAAAACTGCTGGATATCGGGAACAAACTGCTGATTTTATCAAATACATCTGCATCATCTGTTGTTGCTTTAAGCCCGGCAGTCTTTTCCGCCACATGCTGCATCAGGTCCGACGGCCTTGTCAGCGATGCAGGGGTAAGGAAATCCTACCCTTCCGGCGCCCTGAATTTCACCTTTCCAATCGGGGTTCCGGGGAAATACGAACGTGCTGTGCTGAATGTTACAGCAAATTCAGCCCCGGGAACCATTACCGTTATCCCTGTAAATGCAGCCCATCCCTGCATAACGGGATCGGGTACCGATTACCTGAAATTTTACTGGCATCTGCTATATACCGGCTTCAGCGGACTGACCATCACCCATCAGTATTATTACCAGGATGCCGACATCAACGGATCGGAAAGCAACTATGACAACGGGGACCGGTACTTTGCCGGGGTTTGGGATACCCCGCCGTCCGGCACCCTGGACAAAGCAAACAACATCATTACCTTTCTCAACAAGAATTTTATCGAGGGTGATTATACTGCAGGGGATGTCCTGATTTTCGGAATTGTTCCAACCTACTACAGCCGGAATGCCACCTGTACAGCACCGACAATCGGCAACTGGGATGTGAATGCCTCCTGGTCGATAGATGCCGTAAACAAGCATGCCGGCGCTGCAGCATCATCCTATCCGACAGGCGAACCCATTGAAATCGAAACAAATCACATTGTGAATGCACACGGGGACAGCCGATATACTTCAGTATGCACTCTCAACGGGACCGGGAAACTGGAACTAGCCAGCTATGTCGGACATAACCTCGGAACAGTTTTTGGAACAGGAACTATCAGTCTCATGCCGTCTGCTGCCGGGTTTTATGTATTTCCTGCCGGAAATTTCACAACATTTACTGCATCAGGCGGCGGTACTGTTGAACTTTTGAATACAACAGGAACGGCAGTGTTTCCATATTTAACAACCTATAACAACCTGGTTTTAAAAGGTGCAGGCTCCAAGCAGATGATTGATGCAGACATCACGCTGAACGGAAACCTGACCAACGAAAATACCAGTAACTTCATCGCATCGGGGATCGGGAATCTGATCCTGAAGGCAAACTGGGTAAATAACGGCACCTTTGCCCATAATGACGGAACCACCATTTTTAACGGAACGACAGTGCTCAGCGGAACAAATGCACCCGTACTGAATAATACGATAATCAATTCAGGAATGAACCTGACCGGACCGGCTGCTGCGTCATTCGGCGTTGCAGGCAACTGGACCAACAATGGAACATTCAATCATAATTCCGGCACCATCAGTTTTAGCGGCACATCAACAATCAGCGGGATTTCAACGACGACCTTCAACAACCTTGCAATACAGAGCGGCAAGATACTGACCGGCAAACTCGGCGATGCCTTTGTGGTCCTGGGAAACTGGACGAACAGCGGCACCTTCAACCATAATGGCGGCAATGTAATTTTCGACGGCATCAGCCTTGTGGCAGGAACATCGAAAACCAATTTCGGAACAGTTACCATCAATGATTCCCGCTTCCTGACCGGCCCCCTGGCCGACACCATGAAGGTTGCAATGGATTTTGTCAATTACGGTACGTTTAATCATAATGGCGGAACGATTGAATTTAATGGTACGATACAGGATTTAGGCGGATACTCCATGACGCTTTTTGAAAATATGAAGATTGCCACCGGGAGCAATACCACCGTAAGTGCCTATGGCCAGACCCTCGGTGGAATCCTTCTGAGCAACGGTGTCCTGAATGCGAATGAAAACATGACCCTTCTTTCCGATCCGGTCCGCACTGCCCTGGTTGACGGAAGCGGAACCGGAGAAGTTGCAGGAAATCTTATTATCCAGAGGTATCTCGCCTCTGGTTTCGGATACAGATATTTCAGTTCTCCATTCCAGGCGGCGGAGGTGGGGCAGTTTGCAGATCACATGCCGCTTGGCGATACTTTCCCGACATTCTACCGCTATGATGAGAACCGGATATTTACAGGATGGCTAAAGTATACGGACCCGTCGGGAATCCTGATGCCGATGCAGGGCTACGCGGTTAATTTTGGTGCAGATCCCGCCCCGGTTACGGTTGACATCATCGGGCAGGTGAACAACAATACGCTGCTTCCGGTTACGGCTTTCAACAGGAACAGGCCTTTTACGCTTGGATTTAACCTGGTGGGGAATCCGTACCCGTCACCCATAGACTGGGATTCTCCGGCAGGATGGGTGCGGGAGAACATTGACGATGCATTGTACTATTTTAATGCGGGAACCACCGACCGTTATACCGGCACATACAGCACCTACATCAACGGAATTTCAAGCGATGGAGTTGCCGGCAGCATCATTCCTGCCATGCAGGGTTTTTTCATGCATGTTTCCGACGGGGCATATCCGGTTGCAGCAACGCTCATCTTTACAAACGGGGTAAGGGTTAATACGCTTTCACCGCATTTCCACAAGGATGTCGCGGAAGAAACAAGGCCAATCCTCAGGCTGGTCGCGCGCTGCGGAGTGGAAACATCAAAAGGCGATCCGCTGGTCGTTTATTTTGACAATGAAACTTCTCCATCTTTCGACACAAAATATGATGCACTGAAACTCATGAACACCGATGTTTCGGAACCAAGCCTGTATGCCGTTTCCAGGGATTCAATGAAGCTGTCCATCAACGGCCTGCCTTTCCCAACCGACAGTCTTTTCATGGTCCCGATCGGCGTCAAAACAAAAATGGATGGCAGGATCATTTTTAATTGTTCTGCGGTAGAGCGCCTCCCATTGGATATGTTTATTTATTTTTGTGATAAAAAAAGCGGGATCAAACAAAACATATTGTTGCATCCGGAGTATATGGCTGACCTGGAAGCAGGGGATCATGATGATCGTTTCTCCCTTCTTTTCAGCAAATCTGATTTGAGGTTCAAACCGGCAGCAGATACACGATTTTATGTGTACAGCTTCAGAAACCGGCTTTTTGTTTATTCGAACCTCCCTCCCGGAGAGCAGGCGGAACTTCACATTACCAACATGATCGGGCAGAAAGTATCTGAACGGCAGTTGAATGGCATCGGGTACATTGAACAGGACATGGCTGTAAACACCGGGATCTATGTCGTAACGATCTGTTCCTCCGGTGATGTTTATACAAAGAAAGTTTATTTCAACAACCAATGGTAACAGCAAAATGAAGATTTACATCAAAAGAAAAAGCGTTATATATGTTTTTATAATGGTTCTGGCCCTGTGCATCAGTAACATTCGCGCGATTTCCCAGGAGATGCCGCCAAAACCTGTTACGGTTTCTCTCATTCAAAACCTTGGTTTTGGTGCCTTTTCACCAGGGCTTTCGGGAGGGTCCGTAATTGTTCTTGCAAACGGAGTCCGCTTTTCCACGGGGAGCGTGATCCTGGTCAGCCAGGGGTACCTGTATTTCCCTGCCATATTCCTTCTGGAGGGCAATCCCGGCACCATCGTCCATTTGCTCAACGGACCGAGTGCAACGCTTACAGGCAGCAATGGAGGAACCATGACGCTGGAACTGGGCGCCGCAATTCCCGGGGATCCGATCATTATAAATGCTGCTCCGCAGGGAGCAATGCAGATACGAATCGGGGGAAACCTGGTTGTTGGAAATCAGGTTGCCAATCCTGCCGGTTTTTACAACGGGCTATTTTCACTGATGTTCATCCAGGAATAACAGATTCAGCAATTAACCGGGATATTGTCAATTGATACCAACGACAGGATATGCATTCTTAACAGATATATCATTTTCAGCTGATGTTTTTTTAAGAAAAAGTGCTGTTCTGCTGGTTTTGTTTCTTTTTTTTTACTCAGTTTCTCTTACGGCACAGGAAGGATCGGGTTATGAAGAAACCACGGTATCGCTGAAAATTCCCAAGATCGGGGTTGTTGATGCAACGGCCTACATACAGGGTGAATCACTGTTTCTTCCCATCATTGACATCTTCACTTTTCTGAAAATTCAAAACACCCCCACAGCCGGGTATGATTCCGTTTCGGGGTTTTTTATCAATGAAGAATCTAAATACCTGATAGATAGGTCGATGAATAAAATATACTACCAGGGTAAGGTTTTCGAATTGAAGGAGGGGGATGTGGTCAGGACCGAGACGAACCTTTTCCTGCGATCTGATTTTTTCGGAAAGGTATTCGGGATGCAGATTGACTTTGATTTCCGGGCGATGACAGCCACACTTTCCACCAATTTTGAGCTTCCGGTGATCCGTGAAATGCGACTGGAACTCATGCGCCGCGATCTGAACCGGCTTAAGGGCGAGATTAAAGCCGACACCACCATCGGCAGAAAGTACCCGTTATTTCATTTCGGAATGGCCGACTGGTCGGTGATTGCAACACAGCAGTTTGGCGGAAAAAGCAACGTGTGGCTGAACCTTGCCCTGGGGTCAGTCCTTGCCGGGGGGGAGGCAAATGTTCTTCTCTCGTACAGCAACCAGCAGGCGTTTACGGAGAAACACCAGTACTACCTGTGGCATTATGCCAACAATGATAGAAAGCTCCTGAAGCAGGTCATGCTCGGGAAAATCGGGGCTGTGTCGACCTCTTCTATTTTTGGCCCCTTGGTTGGAGTACAGTTTACGAATACGCCGACAACTTTCCGGCGTTCGTTCGGCACCTATACCCTTACCGATTATACGAGTCCGGGCTGGGTCGTCGAGCTGTACGTTAACAATGTGCTTGTTGATTATGTAAAATCAGATGCTTCGGGTTTTTTTACGTTCAATGTGCCATTGGTATATGGCACTTCGACCATAACCCTGCGTTTCTACGGCCCCTGGGGCGAAGAGCGGTTGCGCGAAAAAAGCATCACCATACCGTTCAACTTTCTGCCTCCGCGTCAGCTCGAATATACAGTGACTGCAGGAATGGTTGAGGATGCCCGGAATAATATTTTTTCCAGGGCAAGTGTTGGCTATGGTTTGAATCAGCGCATGACCATCGGGGGGGGAGTCGAATATTTATCCTCGGTAAAACCAGGCAGTGCAATGCCTTTCGTCAATTTATCCATGAGGGTGGGGTCGAACATGCTTATATCGGGCGAATATACCTACGGAGTCAGGTTTAAGGGGGTACTTAGTTATCACCTGCCATGGGACATTCAACTGGAAGCAAATTACATCAGGTACCATGCGAATCAGACTGCAGTGAGCACAAATTTCCTGGAAGAGCGTAAGTTGTCGGTTTCCGTTCCTGTTCGTGGCAAACGGTTCTCTTCTCTTGTCAGGCTCACTGTTGACCAGGTCCTCCTGAATAACTCGAAGAACCTAACGGCAGAGATGCTGATTTCAGCAACTGCTTTCGGGGTGAGTGCCAACCTCACAACCTATGGCTTGTTTTATGACCCTGTCCACCCTTACATATACAGCACGTTGTCGCTTGGTTTCAGGATTCCGGGCCGGTTTATTGTGATCCCCCAGGCGCAATTTGAATATAGCCACAAGAGGTTTATTTCCATGAAAATAGAAGTGGAAAGGCAGATGTTTAAAAACGGGGTTTTGCGAATGTCGTATGAGCATAATTTTGCCGTAAACATCCAGAACATCCAGATTGGACTGCGCTATGATTTTCCATTTGCTCAAACCGGGTTAACCGCAACCTACGGCAACAATGCTGTGTCCATGGTGCAATCTGCAAGAGGCAGTGTGATGTTTGACGGAAAAAACAGATGGGTCGGCGCGAACAACATGACCAACGTTGGCAAGGGCGGTCTGGTGCTCATTCCTTTTCTCGATCTCAATGTCAATGGCAAGCGGGATGTTGATGAACCGAGAGTAACCGGGTTGAATGTCCATCTTACCGGCGGACGCACGGAACAAAATAAGCGAGACAGTTCTGTCCGCGTATTCGACCTGGAGCCCTTTACAAGTTACCTGATCGAGATCGACAAGACCAGTTTTGAAAATGTAGCCTGGCAGATCAAGAAACCATTGATCAGCGTGGCAATTGACCCCAACCAATTCAAACTGGTTGAAATTCCCGTGGCGGTATTCGGAGAAGGATCCGGGATGATCTACGTGCGGAAAAACGGTGAGCTTATCGGCCAGGGACGGATTGTCGTTGCATTCTATCACAGTGATTCGACCCTGGCAGGCAGGGTATTGAGCGAAAGTGACGGCTATTACAGTTTCCTTGGGCTTGCGCCGGGAAACTATTTTGTTAAAGTTGATACTGCCAGGATGCCCGGTTTGCACATGTCCGTTACACCCGCATCATTCCCGATCACGATCCTCCGGAACAGTGAAGGAGACCTGGCAGGAGGACTGGATTTCGTTCTCAATTTCAACCATGCTGATTCTGTGTCTTCAATTGTATCACAGGAAGAGAATAAAATATCCATGATTATGGGACCGATAACACCGGATGAACCTGTGGGAAAACACGTGAAAACCAGTAAACAGTTAATTATTCCCGATGAAAAAGTCAGTGTGAATGCGGATTTGAATAAAACTGCAGAACCAGTGAAAAAAACAGTTGAGAATGAGGATATCACCGGTAATTGCAGTTTCTCCGTGCAGGCCGGCGCTTTCAGAATCCAGTCAAATGCGGTCAAAGCCAGGTTGAGGGTTCATGCATTTCTGAACATGCCGGTGGTCATTGTATCTGAAGACGGGTATTATAAAGTGCGCGTGATAGGCATGAGCAAGTTGGCGGACAGCAGGCAGATCATTCTCAGACTGTCGGAAAAAGGATTTCCGGGCGCATTTATCCCTAAAAAATAATTTTTCAGGAAAGCCTTCGATATAAACGCCTAACATTATAATTTTCTCCGGTTAATATTTCTGCTTAAAATATTATTATCTTTGAACGAAATGTTTGTGAAATGTGGCAAACGCAGGCCCATGTCAGAAATATTAGTATATAGGTACAGTAAATTAAGCAGTTACATGTTGAACCGCATCTGGATTTATTCGTTGCTTCTTTTGATCCTCTTGATTTTTGGTCCTGCCGGATTGATAAGTGCCAGGAGTTCTGAAGATGGAACTGTTCCCGGTAAGACTCCCTCGAAGTATACTCTTAAAGTGCTTGGTTCGTTGGTTGAGAGCAACAAGGTAAGCAACAATGCACTTTCCGTTAAATATGCAAAGACAGCCCTGGCGATTGCAAAGCAGGGAAATTCGGTTTCGGAACTTGTTGACGCTTACAAATGGATTGGTAAGGCATATTACGAAAATCAAAAAGATTCCAGTTACTGGTATTACAACCAGGCTTTTAATATTGCAGACAGTTGCAACCTTGCAAAGCAAAAGGTTTCCATTTTCTATAACCTGGCAAACCTTTATAGTGCGTCCTCAAATTTTGACAGGGCTGTTTCGATGTTGGATTCTTCGCTCAGATTGGCTGAATTGGTCAAAGATCCGGAAGGTAAATCCAATGCACTGATTGCGCTGGGTACCATTAAATATATCGCCAACGATTTTGAAAATTCCCGGTTGATGTATGAAACTGCTTTTAAAACTGCAAAAAGCGAAAAATTATACAAACAAATGGGTGCAGCAGCGGGAAACCTTGCGCTCAGTGCATTTGAAATGGATACCAAAAAGAGGATCGTTAAACTTAAGGAAGCCTTTTATTATTTGACCAGGGTCAGCGGAGTTGAAGGAGAGATGGCAAATCTGCTCATCAACATTGGTTTTCAGTATACCAATGCTGATTCAGCATTGTTTTATTACAAGTGGGCGCTTGAAGTTGCGCTCAATGCCAATCTGCCCCAGGTCATCCTGGGAGCCTATAACAACATGGCATATAATTACATAGACAAAAGAGATATTCAAAAAGCCGAATCATGCATTCGGGATGCGGCCATCCCTGTAGCAATCCAAACAAAGGATAATGACTGGCTGGCATCTTTATACGACACCTATGCAGATGTTTGTGTTGAAAAAAAGGACTATAAAAATGCATTATTGTACCAGAGAAAAGCCAAGAAGGCAGCGAATGCAGCCTACATTCAAAAAGCATCTGAACAGGTAAGACTTCTGGCAGCGCAACTTGACCTGAACAGCAAGGAGCTGATCATTCAGAATGAACAAAAGGAACTGCTGTTGAAAAGCAACCGGTTGAGACAGGTTGAACTCTGGCTTGTCATCGCCCTTTCACTTGTGTTGGCTTCTTTTTTGGTAACATTCATTCTGCAGCAGCGAAACCGTGAAAAGTTTCAAAAAGAACAGATCGGTTCAGCGAAAAGACTTATTGAGATGGAGGAGACTGAGAAGGGGCGTATTGCAAGGGAACTTCATGATTTAACCGGGCAACTGGTGCTGGGTATTTCAGGGGCTATTGAAAATGTTGATTTTCCGGATATTGAGACGAAGGAGCAGATCAAGGCCCGGATAAAGGAACTTGGTGCAAGCATGCGCCAGATTTCGCATCGGATGAACAGGGCCATGATCGAGCACTTCACTTTCAGTGAAATGATCACCGGCTTATGCGAGGATTTTCAAAAATTGTCAAGGATGGATGTTTCTCTTGAAATGCCTGAGGAATTTCCTGACTTACCCAATGAACTGGTTCTTCACTTTTACCGCATTACCCAGGAATTGCTGACGAATGCGGGGAAATATGCCCATGAAAGCCAGGTGACAATCAGAATTTTTTCAGGGCATGATTGGCTTAACCTTGTATATTCCGACAATGGACCTGGTTTTGTTGTCGGGGGGAACACCAAGCCAAGCATGGGTGTTTTAAATATCTATGAACGGGCTAAACTGGTGGGTGGAAAAGCGAATTTAACAACGTCGCCGGGTAACGGAACAATGTGGGAAATTGCGTTTCCAATTAATCAAAATAAATCAGTAAAAAACTAAAAAAATATATTATGATCAGACTCTACATTATAGAGGATCATCCTGTAATCGTTACCGGGTTAAAAAACCTTTTCCGACCATCACGTGATGGAATTGAGATCACTGGCAATGCGTTCAGTGTAGATGAAGCCGTTTTGAAGGCTGATGAAAATACCTTCGATGTTTTTCTGCTTGATCTCTGGCTTCCGGAAGCACACCCTTTAATGAACATCAAGAAGATTAAAGAAAAATTCCATGGAAAGCCCATTGTGATTTTCACATCAGAAGATTCTTCCTCATGGCAGCGCAAGATGTTTGAGGCAGGGGTGATGGCTTACCTGTTGAAAAGCACCAACAAAGCGGAAATAAAATCGAC
The DNA here is from genome assembly GCA_037141055.1 of bacterium. GTDB lineage: Bacteria > Bacteroidota > Bacteroidia > Bacteroidales > FEN-979 > CAIVAT01. Next base: position 10,255 of record JBAXDH010000105.1, read on the forward strand.
ACTGGAAAAAGTAATCAGGGGTCAGATCGTATTCTCCGGGCTTGTTGAACCTGATTATGAGAAGAAGCTGGGTACAGTTTTAAGCGGACAGAAATATCACCTTACCGCAAACCAGCAGGAACTGATCGTGCTTTTATCGTCGGGACTTACGCAACAGCAAATCGCAGATGCCAAGAAAACAAGTGTTTCTACGGTTGAGAAAACACTCAAGCATGTGCGGGAAAGATGTGATGCGAAAAATAATGCGGAATTGGTGAAAATTTTGCTTGAAAAGGGTATCATTTAATGCGCCGATACGCAATTCCGGGTTCCTGCTGTACTTTTCCTTTTTTAAATCCAAACAGCCCCTTTCTGATCCGGGTCGGTTGGTGAACCTCATCTTTTCTTTTGCTTGAAGACGACCAGAATGGCTGCCATAGTATATTTATAAAGTGCAAATAACCAGATATATGATATTTTTAAAATAGGATATGATTACGGGTTTCCTCAATATGAATTTATGGACATCCCCTATTGCGGGCGCTATGCCGGTAACCTAACTTTGAAAAATCTCCTATAGTATCATATTGAAAAATATTTTAAAGGACAAACACCATGAAAAAAATTATCTTAATTACCGCATTGATCATTTTCGCCGGACTGAACAGTCTGGTTGCGCAACAGTTGCCGATTAACCCTATTCCAAGTTACAACTTCCCGCTGGTTTCGCAGAATACTGCATTCCAGGAGCGCCTGGTGGCTGGAACACATGGTCGTGAAAAGCGTGAAATGATTATCGTGATCACTTCCAGTTCCACGCATTCATTCCCTGTATATGCAACGGTCTGGGTTGTTAAAGAAAACGGTTCGAAAATTTTAGGCCCGTTCACAGTATTACCAGACCATGGTATCCAGGTGCCTATCGACCATGGCAAGTGGGGTGTTGTTATCCACACCAACTGGAATTTGGCCGCCAGTGTCTGGATTGATTAGTTATTATTCCGGATAGGATATATCCGCGAAAACCGTAAAGCCGGATACCGTCAACCAGACAGCGTATCCGGTTGTTTCCTTTGAACCTTTCACTTCCTTCGTATCCATAGTTTTTAGGAATTTCCCGATTCCTGTTTGTCATCATGTTTTATTTAGGTAGAATATACCATATTAATAATCAGGCGTGCCGACGGAAAGCACGCCTGAAATCGTGTTAAGTATCACATAAATAACATAATGTAAATTTTATAGCTGAAAATTTAGTGGGTTTCCGTAATGCTATTAGAAGGTTTTCCGCAATTGATTCATAAAATTTTCATGAGTATTTTTACAATTCATAGATCATTCGTGACTCGCATGTCGAATAAAGTTTCGGATGTGCGTTTATGGACAGTGAGCAAGTATAACAATCTGACATTAAACATATGGAAAAGTATTTTCAGGAAAATTTTTTTCCTAAGATCTGTTACAGATCCTCGTTGAAGAGTTTGCTGCATGGCATTCTGTTTCTGATATTATTTCCGCTTGGTCTTTTCGGGCAGGATCACCAGGTGTCCGGTATTTTATTTTCCAGATCAGCTTTGACTGTTCCTGTCATAAATGGTCCTGCTTCCGGTTGCGCCGGCGTTGCGGGGTATATATATTCGACAGAACCCGGGATGTCGGGCTATGTGTGGACGGTCTCCGCCGGGGGCACTGTTACTGCCGGTGCAGGAACAAACTCAATTACCGTGACATGGAATTCTGCCGGTAATGAAACTGTAAGTGTCACTTATTCAACGGCATCAATACCGGGGGTGTTGAATGTGAGTGTTTTGCCATCTGCTCCTGCAGGAGTGAGTGTTGTTGCATCGTCAAACCCGGTTTGTGCAGGTTCCGCGGTAACATTCACAGCTATACCTGTCAATGGCGGGACCAGTCCTGTGTATCAATGGCATGTAAACGGCATCAATGTCGGAACGAACAGCAGTGCGTTTTCGTACATCCCTTCAAACGGTGATATCGTTGGTTGCCAGCTTGTTTCGAATTTACCTTGCGCGACTGGCAATCCTGCTGTTTCCGTTCCCATATCGATGGTTGTAACCCCGGTTCTCACGACGGGTGTCTTTATATCGGCATCTGCCAACCCTGTATGCCAGGGGAATACGGTGACCTATACAGCAGTCCCGTTTAACGGGGGGGCTGTTCCTGTCTACCAGTGGAAAGTGAATGGCAACAATGCAGGAACCAACAGTTCCGGATTTTCATTTTCGCCGGTGAACGGTGACATCATTACCTGCCTAATGTCTTCAGTCGTTTCATGTCCGTCTGTAAATCCTGCAGTTTCGAATGCTATCGCCATGACGGTAAGCCCGAGTCAGCCTGTCGGCGTTTCTATTGCAGCCACCGCCAATCCCTCCTGCCAGGGCAGTTCAGTTACATTCAATGCCACACCGGTCAACGGAGGGGCGTCGCCTGCGTATCAATGGAAGGTTAACGGCATCGTAACCGGGGGTAACAGCCCAATCATGGGTTATGTCCCGGTAAATGGCGACTTTGTTACCTGTGAACTTACCTCCAACGCCTCGTGTAATGTGGGAAGCCCGGCAATTTCCAACACCATTGCCATGTCGATTTTGCAGAATCAGCCTGTTTCCGTTACGATCAGCGCCTCCCAGAATCCGGTTTGCCAGGGAAATCCTGTGACTTTTACTGCTGTGCAGGTCAACGGGGGAGCATCGCCTTTTTACCAGTGGTCTATCAACGGTTTTAATGTCGGAACCAACTCCGGCACATTTTCGTTCATTCCTGCGAACGGCGATGTTGTCAGTTGCCACCTTACGTCGGGGTTGTCCTGTACTACGGGAAATCCTGCTGTTTCAAACCCGGTCACAATGAACGTTTCGCCGGTACTCCCCGTCAACATAACCATTTCAGCTTCGGCTAATCCTGTTTGTACCGGGGCCACGGTCACGTTTACCGCAATTCCTTACAATGGCGGAACTTCACCGTCCTATTTA
>JBAXDH010000106.1:0-13195 GCA_037141055.1 bacterium
TTGGGGAAGGGGGTTGGGGGGATAGGGCTTAACCGGGAAGACGGTCAGGGGGGATAGAGCTTAACCGGGAAGACGGTCAGGGGGGATGGGGCCAATCCCCGTTTGGGGAAGGGATTAAGAAACTTTCACCGATGTCATCGTCAACGACCCCATCATCGCCTTGTCGTTGAAAAACGAAACCTTTTCTCCCTCCTTTTTCAAGGCAAGCACATACAGCAACGGCAGGTAGTGTTCCGGCGATGGCACGGCCAGTCCGACCGCCGAACCCAAATTTTGATAGTTTATCAGTTGCTGATGTTCATTCCCGGCAATCAGCTTTTTAAAGGTACTGTTTGCCTCCAGTGCCCAGTCATATCCCCCGCTTTGATTATGCCAGTCAACGGCCCGGAGGTTGTGAACCATGTTGCCACTGCCAATGATCAGGATGCCCCGGTTCCGCAACGGGGCCAGTTCCCTGGCAAGATCATACTGTTGCTTCGCGGTCTTCATGTAATCCAGGCTCATCTGGATCACGGGCACGGAGGCATCAGGATACATCCTGCTGATCACGCTCCATGCACCATGGTCCAGACCCCATTTATCATCAAGCCCGACATCTGCCCGGGTGATGCTGTCATGCAACTCCTTTGCCAGTTCCGGGCTTCCGGGTGCCGGATAATTCATGTCAAACAATTTTTCAGGGAATCCCCCGAAATCATGGATCGTTGGAGGCTTTGCCATCGCTGTGACAAAAGTGCCGCCGGTTTCCCAGTGTGCCGAAATGCACACGATGGCCTGCGGTTTTGGCATCGATTCCGCCACGGCACGCCAGCCGTCGGTAAACTCATTGTTTTCAATGGCATTCATCGGGCTGCCATGACCGATAAAGAGCACCGGCATTAAGTCAGTGCGCTCCATCGATTCAGACATTTTATTCAAATTACTTAGTTTCATGGCTGTTGCTGTAAGGGGTAATGATGCCAGGGCTGAAAGAAACCTTCGCCGCTTCATCACGGTTACTGAACTGCAACCAACTTGAGTTTCAGGGTGAACTGGTCGTAGATCACTTTATCGCCGAGGTCGCTGAAAAATGTTCCTGAACCATATTTGATGTTGTATACCGTTCGGTCAACAACGATACTGTTGGCATCGAAGACAATGGAATTGCCGTCTTTCCTGATTACCGTTTTAAAGCTGAGCGGTTTGGAAATCCCTTTGATCGTCAGGTTCCCATGTACTTCGGTAACTGATTTCGTGAGATCAACCGGTTTGGTGAGGGTAAACACTGCTTCCGGGAATTTAGCCACATCAAAAAAATCTGCCGAACTCAAATGGCCGACCAGTTTCTTGTTATACTCTTCATTGGCAAGGTCCTTGTCAACGATGGTCGCCATGTCGATCGCAAATGTTCCTGCCGTTATTTTATCCTTCGACGTTTTGAATGACCCGGACTTGATCGCAATGGTCCCTTCGTGGAAGCCAGTCATTTTCTCTGCTTTCCAGTTCAATGTTGATTTTGATGCATCAACCGTAAATGTTTGAGCAAATGCGCTGATGATTGCAAACTGCAATAAAATGATACAGGTTGTGATTTTCGTTTTCATAATGAATTTTGGATTTAGAATTTTTGTTATTGTGTGTGGAGGTCCTTTCCGAATACGGTCTGGCTGATGAGGTTCAAATTGCGGGAAGACATGTTTAGTTTATCCGCATAAAAATCAACACCGGCAGGACGCCTGTAATTGTATTCCAGTTTGGACAGAACAGCACCAAGCAGGTGCCTGATCATGGTATAATCAATGGGTTCCCGCTCATTTTCGCGGAGCATGATTTCACAGAGATCGTGACGGTGCGGCTCCGAAGGATTCATCAAAATCGTTTCGACCACATCCCTGGAAATTTTCTGTATGACAAAGGGAACATTCATTTTAAAACCCGGAAAAGATTAATTAAGTAATTCCTTCATGCACTTTGTGAATTCTTCGTGGATATTCGTGCTATTTCTTTTTTAATTTATACAACCGAACCGACCCCTTCTCCAGGATCAGCCTGTCCAGGTATCCTGCTATCTCCTGGTTCCCGTCGATCACCCTTGAGTCCGAATACAGGTAACCGGCACCCTGTTTAATCATTTTCTCCAGGTCAGCGGCAGCAAGTGCATCATGATCAAACCCCCATCCCTTTTTATCCAGGTAGTAAAAATATATATAATGCGATTCGTCGTTTCCCGCAACGCACAGGGCATTTTCGGGAACGGCCCTCCGCAGTTCATCCTTGTAAATCAGCAGATCTTTGTTGAATCCGGGTGAATCAACGTTCCACCGCACCTGCATCCTCAGGTAGGCAGTCAAAGGGAGGATAAGCAACAAAAAGATTGCAAAATACCTTGTATATTTATTCGGCATGTTCAGCATGCTATATGCCCCGTACGCAACCAGGATGAATAAAAACGGCAGAAACGGGAACAGGTAATAATCATGCACGCTGGCAATCATATTCAGTTCAAACAGGAAATAACCGATTATGCCAGCCCCTGTCGCAGCAAGCAACGGGAACAGTGAATTTTTACAGGCTCTGTTTTTAACAAGGAACCAGAACCCTGCAAGGAAAAACAACAGGGATCCGTAATTGAGCAACAACTCGGGCAGTGTTGAAACCACGTTGAATTGCAGGTATTCGAGCACGGTTGCCCATGACACTTCGTTCCCCGACATTCCTTTCACAATGCCTTTTGCATCCCACTGCGGCACCACAAGGGCATACCATACGAGTGGCGGGATGACACACAGGGCAACCACCAGTTTTTTCACAGCCAGGCTCCTGCTGATCCCGTTTTTATGCCACTCCATCAAAAGCCAGGTCAACGGAGCAAGGAAATAGAGGATGAACGGAAGTTTGCACAGCGCACCGATACCCATGAACAGGCTTCCCAGAATAAGGTTGGAATATTTCCCATTCCGAATCCATGTGAAAAACAGGGCGAGACCCCACGTGGAACAGCACAACGCAAGGTTGTCCGGGAGCGGGTTGATGGTATAGTAAAAGAAGCAGGGCGAGAAATTGAACGCCCATGCCCCGGCAAGGGCAATCGTTTCGTTGCGGAAAAGTGAAGAAAGCAACCTGTAAATTCCCGCAATCGAAAACAAACCGATGACAAACATCCAGATCCGGGTGATGACCAGATGGTTTCCAAAAACTCTATAGGTAGCCGCGACAATCCATTGCATCAGCGGAAATTCCATCCTGAAAACACCATCCCCGCTGCCGCGGTCATTGCGCTGAGGGTTGAAGATATTCATGTCACCCTCGTAGAAATTGATAATGGTGGATTGCGTCTGGGTTTGCCGCCACACATGAATGCTGACCAGTTCCTTGGAAAAATGCCTGTAATGCATAGCCATGCTGATCAATGCGATGGAAAGAAGTACGGCATTTCTGTATGATCGCTTCACGTGGAATGGTTGGTTTGTTTTCATCAGGTGCCCGGACTTTTTCTCCGGTCTTTCTTTTCCGACTGCTGGCGTTTGATCTCCAGGCGCTCCTCTTTCGAGGCCCGGGTCGGCTTGGTAGGTGTTCGCTTTTTGCGCGGCTTAAGCGCCCGTGCAAGCAATTCGTAAAACTTCTCCGTCACCTTTTCCTTGTTCTGCAGTTGCGACCTTTCCGACTGGGAAACCAGGATGAGTTCGCCGGCCGCATTGATCCTGTTTGCAAGCTTTTCACCGATCAGCTCTTTTTCAGCATCCGACAGCAAAAGTGATGAAGCAACATGAAACCGCAATTCCATCCGGGTGCTCACCTTGTTAACATGCTGGCCTCCCGGGCCGCTGCTGCGTGAAGCACTGTAATTTAATTCCGGCGTAAAATCACGTTCTTCCGCTACCATCCTGCAAAATTAATCCAATATTTAAAAAACTTCCTGTTTGGGGCAACCAAAGTTTTTTTTTCGTGTCCGTTTGAAAGAAGACGGTACACTTGTGTGCGAACAATAGTTTTTTTGGTTAATGTTTTACGGGGCACAGCCGCTGTTAATTTCAACAGCGGCTGTTGCTTTTAATGTTGTATTGAAGTTGTTTCGTACATTTGTATAAACAACCCCTATGTTTAAACGATTCTTTCTGTTCGTGGCAGGATTGTTTTTTCTGCTCTCCGTCATCGGTTTTGGGCAGGGAAAACAAACTGAGATCATCATCCTCCACACCAACGACATGCATTCCAAAATCGACAACATGGCCAAACTGGCCTGGCTTGCCGACAGCCTCAGGAATCTTCATCCATTCGTATTTCTTGTGTCGGCCGGGGATAACTTTACCGGTAATCCCGTCGTCGACATGATCCCCGACAAAGGATACCCGATGATCGACCTGATGAACCGCTGCGGTTTCGATGTAACCGCCATGGGTAACCATGAATTTGACATGGGACAGGCGCTTCTGAAAAAACGAATTCTGCAGGCAAAATTTCCCTTTATCTGCGGCAACATGGACGGCTCCGAATCACAGGTCGGGCAGTTGAGGCCATACACCATACTTCATGCCGGAAGCGACATCAGCATCGCAATGTTCGGGCTCATCCAGCTTGACGACAACGGACTGCCCAGTTCGCATCCGACGAATATGAAAGACGTGAAATTTGTGAACGGGCTCACCAAAGCACGTGAATTCGCCCCGCTGAAAAAAGAATATGGAATTCTCATCGCCCTTTCCCATCTGGGTATTGACGACGACATCCGGCTGGCCGATTCCATGCCCCAGATTGACGTGATCATCGGCGGCCATTCCCACACCGTGCTCAACCAGCCGAGATACGCGAACAACGTGATGATCGTACAGACAGGGGCCAACCTGAAGTATGCCGGCAAAATAACGCTGCTGGTCGAAAATGGAAAAGTCGTCAGCCGCAACGATGAACTGATCCTGTTGTCATCGCTGAAAAATGAAAATCGGGGTATCACAGCGCTGCTCGACCTCTATAACAACAACCAGGAATTCAACCGGGTGGTCGGAACCTGCGAAAAACCCGTTGAAGGAGAAGACGAACTTGGCAGCCTGATGGCAGATGCCCTTACCAACCAGCTCAAGGTGGATTTCGCATTCCAGAACAGGGGAGGAATACGGGTGCAGTCCATCTCTGCCGGGGCAATAACCCTTAAGGATATTTACAAACTCGATCCATTCAACAACCAGCTTGTAATTTTTACCATGAAGACCGATGAGATAAAATCCCTGATCTGTTACGGATACCAGCACGAAAAGGGGATCGACTTCCAGGTTTCGGGCATGACCTATACCATAACCGGCGACGGGAAAGGACAGTGTTCAAAAGTTGACATGTTCGACATGGCGGGTAAACCTCTTGATCCGTCAAAAGAGTACTCGGTGGCACTCAGCAATTATGTGGCGGTTACCTATAAATTCAACCACAAAGACCCCGGAACCCTTTCGACGCTCACCACGGCACAGGCCTTGATCTGGTACCTTGGTGTCGCCGGAAAAATTAATTACAGCGGGATTAAAAGGGCAAAAGTTATCCAATAAATACGTATTTTTAACCGGTTCATTTCCTGAAACGGTTCACTGTTTAATATAATTGACTGCGATAAAATCCGGAAAATAATGAAAGACTTTGTCAAGAGATCTGTCAGCCTCAGCGATGCCGAACAAATGGTCAGAGCCGCCATTGCGAAAGCAACGGAACTTGGGCTGTCCATTGCTGTAACCATCGTGGATGAAAGCGGCATTACAAAATTTTTCGCCCGGATGGACGGGGCACCGCTCATTGCTGTGGATGCATCCCGTAAGAAGGCCATGACAGCCGTCGGTTTTGGAATGCCTACCGGAGATGCCTGGTTTAATTTTATTAAAGAGGATCCCATCCTTCGCGAAGGAGCTCATGATTTTAAAGATTTCATGCTGATGGGGGGTGGATTGCCAATCGTTGCCGGGAACCAGGTTATAGGGGCCATCGGCATCAGCGGCGGACATTATACCACAGACCAGGAATGCGCCATTGCCGCAATGAACATATTATAGCAAGATTATGAAAGTATTCAGCGATCAGCTTGAAATCCTCAAACGGCTTGACCGGTTTTCACAGAGTTTTGGAAAAATCACTACCCTTGAAGAACTTGCCGCAAGCGTGAGTGAAGTGCTGGATGATTTGCTTGAGGTTGAATCTTCAGGGCTCTATCTCTATGATTTTCAGGAAAAACGACTCAAACTGCTGATCGCCAAGGGATTTTCAGATGAAGAACTTACCAGTGCAGAACAAACCGCCATGGAGCGCCATCCGGGTTATGTTTTCAAAACCGGGAAGACACTCAACATCCCTGATACTGAAAACGACCCCTCGAACCTGACAGTCTCTTCCAGGCGCAGCTTCGTGGCTCGGTCCAGGCTTTATGTTCCGGTGCTCAATGGCAGCGAACCCGTAGGGGCATTTGGCATCGTCAGTTCGCAGAAAAACCGTTTCAGCGAGGAACACCAGGTTGTCCTTTCTTTTATATGCAATATTGCAGGAGGGATCTATGCCAATATCCTGCACCGTTCAGAACAGCGAAAAGCCCATGACCACATGGCCGCAATTTCTGTTAGACTTGAAACCCTTATCAAAAACCTGCAGTCAGGCGTCCTGGTTGAAGACCAGGATCGCAGGATTGCACTGATAAATAAAACATTCTGTAAAATGTTCGGCATTCCGGTGGAACCGGAAGTGCTTTTTGGTTCAGACTGCTCGGATTCGGCAGAACAATCAAAAAGTATGTTTGCCGATCCGCTTATGTTTGTCAGCCGTATCGAAAAGATCCTCCGCGACAAGGAAACCGTAACCGGTGAAGAGCTCGAACTGGCCGACGGACGGATGTTCGAACGCGATTATATTCCCATCTTCATGGATGGCCGGATTCTCGGAAATCTTTGGCAGTACCGTGATATCACCGCCCGTGTGCTGATTGAAAAGGACCTCAGGAAAGCCATTGAGGATGCCAGGTCGGCAAATTCGGCAAAAAGCACCTTCCTGGCCAATATGAGCCACGAAATCCGCACCCCCCTCAATGCCGTGATCGGAATCTCCCGGCTGATGCGGGATACCAGGCTTAATGCTGAACAAAAGATTCTCAATGACAAATTGCTCATCTCAGGCGAAAATCTTCTCAATATCATCAACGAGATCCTTGATTTTTCCAAAATCGAAGCTGGCAGGGTCGAACTTGAGAAAATCCCTTTCAACCTGGAGAATATTATCGATCGTGTGTACAGTTTCCTATCGCATGCCGCCGAAGAAAAAGCCATTACGCTCACCACTTCCATCGAATTCCCGTTTCCAAAAGCCGTCATCGGCGATCCGGTGAGGTTGCAGCAGGTTCTCATCAACCTGGTGAATAATGCGATAAAATTTACTTCCGTCGGGGGAATTGATGTTTCATGCGACCTGGTAAGCGAAATTGAGAATAAAGCCACTTTCCGGTTTTCGGTTACCGACAGCGGAATCGGTATCAGCGAAGAAAACCTGGTGAATATTTTCGAAAAGTTCAAACAGGAGGATGACAGCGTTACCCGTGTATACGGTGGTACCGGACTCGGACTGGCCATCAGCCAGCAACTGGTCGGGCTCATGGGGGGCGATTTGAAGGTTGAAAGTGAGAAAGGAAAAGGAAGCAGGTTCTTTTTTACAATCGAATATGAAACCACGGATGCAACCATTTTGCAGGAGGTGAACCAGAAAATTCTGATAGACCCCGAAACGCTCAGGGGTAAAACCATCCTGGTGGTCGAAGACAATGAATTCAACCAGTTTATTGCAAGGTCTATCCTTACAAAATGGAATACGCTTACAGATGTTGCCATCAACGGCCGGGACGCCATCGAAAAGGTGAAACTGAAGAATTACGACCTCATTCTCATGGACATGCAAATGCCCGTAATGGACGGATTGACCGCCACCAGGATCCTCCGGAATGAACTGAATATTACCACACCAATCATCGCTCTCACCGCTTTTGCAACCACCGAAGCAATCGGCAAGGCACTGAAGTCCGGCATGAATGGGTACATGACCAAGCCGTTTGAAGAAGAAACCTTGTTTGCAAAGCTTTTATCCATGTTTGGGATTACCCCCAGGCTCCTCACCGAAGAACCGCTATTCCCAACAAAAGACAATGCTCCCGAATTTCAGACCATCCTGTTTGACCTGACGAGGCTGTCTAAATTACTGAGTGACGACAAGGATGAGATCATGGACCTTCTTGAGAAATTCATTGAACTGACACCGGAATATTCAGCAGCATTGTTCACTGCTTACGAGCAAAATAAAATTGACGATATTGCCAGGACCTCCCACAAGATCAAATCCAGCCTCGAACTGATCGCATCGGGAAACCTCAGGTCGAATATCAAACTGATCAATGAATATTCAAGGACCGGGGAACACCTTGATAAATTGCCGAAGCTTGTAAAATACTACCGTGAAAATGTCCCGGTTTTACTCAGTCAGCTCAGTGAAAAAGTGCTGGAAATGAGAACCGCTAATCCCGGCATCTGACACGGCAATCCTGAAAAATCATTTCACCCAGAGCAGGTGGATCAATTGGGCAATTTCCGAATTCTGGATGAAAGGCCCGCAAACACTGTCGCGCTCATCGGCAAAATTTCGATATAATTCACTCCCGGTACCTTTTGCATAAAATGGAACGAGCGAATTTGTATGATCTCCCGAATAGAATTTCATAAGCGGCAGATTTCCTTTCCCATTGTCTTCAACCGGGGAAAATGGCTGGTCTCCCCAAAGTAAGCCTGTTTCGTGGTCGCCGGTCACAATCAGCATGGTCTCGTCCCAGCTGCTGTTCTTCTCAACCCACAACACAACACTGTTCACAGCCTCGAAGAAACCGCTCATCTCCTCGATCAGCCTGCCTTTCTGATTTGAATGTGAGGCCCAGTCAGTGGCACCGCCTTCGATCATCATGAAGAAACCGCGCGGATTGTTGTCAAGGACGTTCAACGCACCGCCAGCCATCTCCGCCAACGTCGGCACACCATGTACGAACGGAGTTGCAAACGGCGGGGAATTCTTTGTTTCGCCGTTCATGGCAGTTCTCTCCTGCTGGATGGTTTCATAAACTTTCGGACACCCGAGAACCCGCTTCGGGGTTTTTCCGTGCTGCAACGCCAGGAAAGCATCGTGATCTCGGATAACCGTCCATGGATCCGGAACTTTATCACCATCGATATCCGCCACCGTTTTATTTTTTCCCTTCACATTGAATGTGACCTGCTTGCCGCTTCCAAGGTTGAACTGCTGCCAGAAGGAACTGTCAACCACATATTTTGAATTATTCCATTTCCCGGGAACAGGTTTGCCGTCATTGTCATATCCCGGATCACCACACCCCATGATCACATCGCAATGGCTGTCGAGCAGCATTTCGGCAGCAATCTGTGAATAATTCGTCCGTGAATTCTGATGGGCCACAAACCCGGCCGGCGTGGCGTGGGCGAATTCCACTGTTGTAACCACTCCCGCTGATTTTCCCATCGATTTTGCCCATTGCACCAGGTTTTCAAGACTGTCGTGATCAACCGACATGCCGATGGAATTATTATAGGTTTTGACACCTGTCGCAAGAGCCGTTGCCGCGGCAGCTGATTCAGTGCAATTCCTTTTCAGATAAGAGGTATCCTTCCATGCCGCAGAAGTGTTATAACCGCTTGCATAATAGTTAGACCGCGGATTGTTGGCTTCATACGCCCCTGCCTTGGCAGGATAATGGGCCATGGCAAGGATCACCGGAAAATGCTCCTGCACCTGGGCCGCCATTCCCAGGTAATAGTCGGTCACCCTCATATGATTGTATCCAACCCCATCGCCAATCATGATGATGATATTTTTAGGATTTGGAAGCGATTTTCGCGGTTGTGCCCCGGCTCCATTCCATGAAAAAGCAATAATTATTGATATGACAAGCGAAATGCGGGTTATGTATATCATTCTGAAAATATTAAATCCGGTATCCCCGCAAAGATAATTCAAATCCTGAATCCGGGCATCGACGAATTCCTGTATCATCAACACAGCATCCGGCATCCAAGTGGCGGCACTTATCCCCCTTTTTTCATGGATTCATCGAAAAATCGTTTCCAAAGATGGCCCCTGCTGTTAATTTTGGCATAAATATTTTATCCCATGGAAACGCTAACACACATCCTTGCATCCTTCGACATTTCCCAGGTCATCCTCAGCGCATTTCCCCAAATCCTCAACCCCATCATTCATGCCTTCCAGGGCATGTTCGGCATGCTTGCCGATGTAGCCGGTAAACTTTTCGAATCTCATCCGGGCATCATATCCGGGACCATGATCTTCTTCCTGGTATATCTCACCCAGACCGCGTTTTCAACATTTAAGCACAAGGTTGCATTAATGAAAAACAAGGTTTGATCCCTTCCGTGAGCAGCGGGTCATTCGCAGGCTGACAGGTAAAATAGTAAACTGTACAATCATGATGGCTTTTTACCGAAAGGTTCGTATCTTAGAGCAAAAATACACGCCATGGAATCATTTGAGAAAATACTTGTATTGAACAACGAGTTTGAAGCTGGCCTCATGGAAGAAGTACTGGCCGATCGTAAAATCCCACATGGAATCGTCACCTCCGATGATACAGCCCTCGGCGGTATCATGGAAATGGAATTCGGCTGGGGATATGTGGAAGCTCCAAAAAGATATAAGGAGGAAATCGAAAAGATTTTCGAAGAGATCACGAAGCCGTGAGTTTATTCTGATGGAAAATCTCAGGGAATTTTTCGAAATCCTGCTGAATTCAGAAAAACTGATCCAATACGGAGGCCTTGTACTCCTGTTGCTGGTGATTTTTGCAGAAACAGGGTTAATCATCGGCTTTATCTTCCCGGGTGATGCCCTGTTATTTACGGCCGGACTGCTTTGCGGAAGCGATCTCGCAGTAAATATCTGGCTGCTTGTTTTCTCCGTAGCCATTGCAGCCATTGCCGGAAATCTTACCGGTTACCTTACCGGGAAAATTTTCAGTAAAAAGATATTGCAAAAAAAAGACACCTTTTTCTTCAAGCAACGGCATTTTGCACATTCCCGGGTTTATTATGAAAAATATGGAGGAATCGCCCTGGTTGCCGGACGGTTTTTACCCGTTATCCGGACGTTTGTTCCCATTTTTGCCGGTACCATCGGTATAAATTTCTGGAAATTCAACCTGTTCAATATTGCAGGTGCAATCTTATGGTCAGGCACACTGATCCCCATCGGCTATTTTGTCGGGAAGAAAATACCCGCCTCCATCGATAACCTGGAATATTACGTTTTGGGAATTACGTTAATTACCATGACCATCATGGTAAGCGGAATATTGAGGCACCGGAAGCGCACTAAATAAGCATTGCCAGTCCGTCGTCAATCAATTTTGACATGGTTTCTCCTTCCTGTTTGCGGTCAACCAGGAATTGTGTGACTTCCGCTGAAAAATCATCCGTAATCTGCTTTTCCTTCAGCAATTCAAGAATCTCCAGGGCACATAGCCAATCCCCGGGATGATCGCGCTTCAACTCCTGCCAGAGTGAAGGCAAAAGTGCGAAAGAGCAGTTTTGTTCCCGGATATCGCGCACCTGCCGGTACAGGGAATGCAATTTCTTCGCACTTTCGTCATGCCTTATTTTATGGGTCTTCTCTTCCGGGGCCGGGTAACTGAGCCCGAACGCATCCGGATCGGCCGGACCTGAATATACGGATACGATTGATTTGCCGACAGCCATGTCAAAGGTGCCCCATGCAGGCTCGAAGAGGGTTTTTCCTTCAAAGGTAACATGGCACCCTGAAAAACTTATGAGGACAAGATGCCCGTCGCAGATTGTTTTACTGATCACATTCCCGGTTACATTTACCCCCGACTCGAATTCGAGGATCACATGTTCGCCTTCCGTAAGGCCGACCTGGTCAAGTTCCTCTTCAGAGAAATCCTCCAGTGCCACCGACAGGTTTTTCACCATGCCAACAGGCGATCCGAATCCATGGGCATGGTATTGCTTATCATGGCCCGGCAACTCGGTGCCTGAATAGTTGAGGTTTGCGGGACCGGTTGTTTTGAGGTAAACAGCGGCCCCGTCTTTTTCCAGAACCTGTGTAAAAGTGCCTGAAACCTCGAGTCCCGAACTGTACACGGCGGTTCCCGTGTTACCTGAAAGTACCGCCTGCTTAAGACCATAAAGGCCGCCACGGCGCAACGCCAGCGTATCGGCAAATTCATCGAGAACCCGGTTCAGGGACTCAAAGTCGGGAGTGACAAAAAGCTGGGGCTGAGGTTCTGTAATATCGTAATTGTAATTGGCTGCATCAATGGTAAGCAGTATCTTCCTGACTGCCGGCTGCAGGCACAGATAGCTTTCAGCAATGGATGAAAGCAGGCCGGCACCATAGATCTTCGGATCTTCCAGGTCGCCGATCAGGCCGTATTCTACCGTCCACCAGTGAAGATTCCGGATGCGGGCAAGTTCAGACGGCTCGCCCATGTTGTTTGAACAATCGGTCAGCCTCTTTTCAGCCTCTGCAATTACTTCCGGGTCCGAATACGGATCGGCCTTGATGATCGAAAGATGGCGGATCGCTTCGTACAGCGCATAGTCCTGGGGAGATAAAAAGGCTTTGGCTCCGATCTCCCCGAACCGCCTCAGAAACCCGGCATATTCCGGATCGGCGATGATGGGGGCATGACCTGCCGCTTCATGGATGATATCCGGTGCCGGGGTATAGCCGATCTGGTCGATCGGACGGATATCGGCAGCGATTACCAGCACGTTGTAGGCCTGGAAAGCCATGAAGGCAGAGGGAGGCACAAAACCGTCCACCGCCACTGCCGCCCATCCTATCTCCTGCAGGATTCGGTTCATGCCGTACATGCTGGGTATGGTCTCAACGCTGATACCTGTTTTTCGCAAGCCTTCCAGGTACGCTCCGTGCGCAACCCTGCCAAGGAAGCGCACATTCTGCCGCATCACATACCGCCACAGGGCATGGTCCTGCGGTGTATATTCGTTGTACGGCTGGTCTATCACCAGGCTCATCAGGTGCCTGGGCAATCTATCGAGGATCGGGTTGGTTTCCATATTGTTATATTGTTGAGGCGGGCCATGGCTCGTCTTTACTATCCTGCCGGCCTGCCGGCTGAGACGGGCCATGGCCCGTCTTTACTGTCCTG
>JBAXDH010000107.1:0-13087 GCA_037141055.1 bacterium
TCCGTATTTTTCAATATCCCGGTGTGGCACCTCTGAATTCAAAAGGAGGGCGTGGTCGAAAGGATCGACGATTTGTTTCTTGATGATTTTTTTAAGATCACCAAAATCCATTACCATTCCCAGTTTGGCGGAGGACCGGTCGGTTACAGGTGTGCCGATAACGGTAACCGACAGCTCGTACGAGTGACCGTGGATGTTTTTGCATGGTCCGTCATAACCCATGAGCGCATGAGCCGCCTCAAACCTGAATTCCTTGGTAACCCTGATCTGGTTCATGGAGTTGAATTACGTTGCAAATTTACACAAAATCCCGTTGGGGCGGTAAAACAATCACAGGACAGACATGTGGTCAAGCACTACTTTGAGCCCGATGGCGATCAGCACGATCCCCCCGGAGAATTCAGCCCAGCGTGCCGGGATGAAGGTTGTTTTCTCCCCGAGTTTTGCTCCGGAAACTGAAACAAAAAAAGTGATTACCGAAATGATGAGGACGGCCTCGTAAATGTTGGCCCGGATGAACCCAAACCCCACCCCGGTTATCAGGGCGTCGATGCTTGTGGCAACGGAAAGGGTCAGCAAAACTGAAATTTTCCTGATGTCAAGAGCCTTCTTTTCTTCATCGATTAAAAATGACTGCCAGACCATCTTTGCCCCGATGATGGCAAGAATGGCGAATGCAATCCAGTGGTCCAGCGGCTCGATCAGCGACTGGATACTGCTGCCTGCAAACCACCCGATGAGAGGCATCCCTCCCTGGAACAACCCGAAAAGAAAAGCCATCAGCAGGACGTCTTTCCATGCAAGCTTTCGGGATGCACCGAACGTAAGGGCAACGGCAAAGCAGTCCATCGAAAGACCAAGCGATATCAGGAAAAGTTCGGTGAGATTCAAAGGAAAATGAGATTAACTGTTTTTTCAAGCCATTCGGCATCCGTGGCGTCAAAGGAGTTGAAATCAGCGCTGTCGACATCGAGCACCCCGATGATCATGCCATCCTTGTTTTTCACAGGAACAACTATTTCCGAATTTGAACGGGAATCGCAGGCAATGTGTCCAGGAAACAGGTGAACATCCGGAACAACAATGGTTTTTTGCTGATCGACGGCAGCCCAGCAAACCCCTTTGTGTTTTTCAAGGACCTGGCAGGCAAGCGGTCCCTGGTAATTTTTCACAACCAGGTCACCGTCTTTCAGAAAATAAAACCCGGTCCAGAAGTAATATTCCATTTTATGATGAAGCACAGCCAGGATTGTGGACATGCGGGCGTCGGGATCATCTGACTTATTCATCAGCCCTTCGATCTGTTCAAAAATCCGAAGATACCGGGATTGCTTTTTAGAGGTTTCCATGGGCAAAATCACACCTGTTCGAGGACAACCGTAAAATGCCGCATGATGGGTGCTTCAGATACAATTTTCAATCCTTTGCGGATGGAGTCGCGGCGATCGTAAATATTTTTAAGGGCCACGGCTACAACATCCATATGATTGTTCGTGTATACCCTGCGGGGAATTGCCAGCCGCATCAGTTCCAGTGCCGGATAACGGTTTTCACGGGTTATGGGATCACGGTCGGCCAGCAGTGTGCCGATCTCTACGCCCCGCACGCCGGCTTCAAGGTATAGCTCGACCGCCAGGGTTTGTGCCTGGAGTTCCTCCTTGGGAAGATGCGGCAGGAAACGCTTGGCATCGATAAAAACAGCATGCCCTCCAATGGGTTGCTGCAATGGAATTCCAAATTCCTTCAGGCGGTTTCCGAGGTATTCTACCTGCCTGATCCTGGTTTCAAGATATTCGAATTCGGTTCCGTCGTACAACCCCTGGGCCAGGGCATTCATGTCGCGTCCCGACATTCCGCCATAGGTTATGTAGCCTTCGAACATGATGTTAAACACGCTGGCTTTGGCATGAAGTTCCTTGCTGCGCATGGCAATGAATCCTCCCATGTTGACAATGGCATCCTTTTTGGCACTCATGGTCATGACATCGGCACATTCGAACATATCCCAGACGATCTCGCGAATGGTTTTATCCTGGAACCCCTTTTCCCGCAATTTGATGAAATAGGCATTTTCGGCAAACCGGGCCGAATCAAAAACGACCATCTTGCCATATTTGTCGGCCAGTTTTCGTACCATTCTGAGGTTTTCAACCGAAACCGGCTGGCCGCCCGATGAATTGCAGGTTACCGTAACAATTATGAACGGAATTTTGTCCCCGTGTGATTTTAGAATTTTTTCTAATTTGTCAGGATCGAGATTGCCCTTGAACGGGTGCGACAATGTTGTGTCGAAGGCCTCGTCGATGGTGCAGTCTACCGCGGTCGCTTTCCTGTATTCGATGTGCCCTTTTGTGGTGTCGAAATGAGAATTCCCGGGAATAATGTCGCCCTCCTTGATGATTACAGAGAAGAGCACGTTCTCAGCGGCACGGCCCTGGTGCGTGGGTAAAAAATGCTCGAATCCGAGAATCTCCCGGATGGCATGTTTCATTTTAAAATAGGAAGAAGCGCCGGCATAGCTTTCATCGCCCAGCATCATTTCTGACCATTGCCGGTCGCTCATCGCACCGGTTCCCGAGTCGGTGAGCAAATCAATGAATACCTTGTCGCTTTTAAGGCCGAACAGGTTGTACCCCGCTTCTTTGATCCATTTTTCACGTTCCTGGCGGCTGCTTTTACGAATCGGTTCCACCATCTTGATTTTAAACGACTCGGCAAAGGGTAGTTCCATGCGGTACAAATTAAATGACGGAAGCAAAGATAGAATAATTATTCAAACAAATTTTTCGTAACTGCTTGTCTGTTTGCGAAAAATCACGTAGGTTTGCCACAACAAAACCCTTGTGAACAAGTTAACAGGTGGATGTGCCCAGGGGTAACCGGTGGACTGCCGGACAGGCGGACAAATAAAATAATAATTTTTTAAACTACGTTTATGACTACAACAACTAAAATGATCGGAAGTGATTGTTTGACGAAGCTTTCCGACCTGAACGAACTTGCAAAAAAAGCACAGAAAAAAAAGCTGGCGGTTGCCGTTGCGCATGATGAACATTGTCTTGAGGCAATTTGTGCGGTCGATAAAATGGGAATTGTGGAGGCAATTCTCGTCGGAAACGAAAAGAAAATCCATGAAATTGCCGGCAAGCTGAAGCTTGATATCAGTGCAATGAAAATCATCAACGAGGAGGTCGACGCAAATTCAGTCAGGATTGCAGTGAAGATGGTGCGTAACAAGGAAGCCGATATCCTTATGAAAGGCAATGTTCCGACGGCGGTGTTCCTTCGCGGAGTGCTTGACAAGGAAAACGGATTACGCAAAGGAGAAGTGCTCTCGCATTTTGCGCTGTTTGAAATTCCCACATATCACAAACTGCTGGGTTTAACTGATGCAGCGATGATACCGGCTCCTGATTTCAAAACCAAAGTGGCCCTGACCACGAATGCAGTCGATTTTATGAACAAGCTGGGCTACGCAAAGCCCAAGGTTGCGGTCCTTGCCGCCGTGGAAATGGTGAATGAATCCATGCCTGCAACAATGGAAGCAGCTATGCTCTCGAAGATGAGCCAGCGCGGTCAGATCAAAAACTGCATCATCGATGGTCCGCTTGCATACGATAATGCCGTTAGCGCAGCAAGTGCAAAACACAAGGGAATTGTGAGCGATGTGGCGGGTGATGCCGACCTGCTGATCGTCCCGGATATTGAAGCCGGGAACATCCTGTATAAGGCCTTTGGTTTTTCCGCGAATGCAAAGCTGGCAGCTGTTGTACTCGGTGCTGCTGCGCCGATTGTGCTTACCTCACGATCCGATACCGAAGAGTCAAAGCAGGCCAGCATCGTGATGGCTGCGGCGATTTAGATTTTTATAAACTAAACCGAAATCATGGCCAAAAACCTGTTCCTGACAAAACCGCTGGGCGATCTGCTCCAGGAAGCCAAAGACAATAAAGCCGGGTTGAAAAAGACCCTGACCGGATTAAATCTCACCACGCTGGGAATCGGGGCCATCATCGGGGCCGGCATTTTTGTCCTTACAGGTCAGGCTGCCGCGCAGTATGCAGGGCCGGCCATCGTTCTTTCATTTATTATCTCGGGAATCGCCTGTGCTTTTGCGGGACTGTGTTACGCAGAGTTTGCTTCGATGATTCCAATCTCCGGAAGCGCCTACACATATTCCTATGCGACGCTCGGCGAATTCCTGGCATGGATCATCGGCTGGGATCTGATCCTGGAATATCTCTTTGCAGCTTCCACAGTTTCTGTCGGATGGTCGGGATATGTTGTCAGTTTCCTGAAGGATTTTGGAATTTTTATCCCCACCGCATTCACTGCTGCCACAGGTTCAGTGCTTGTGGAAGTCCCCAAACTGGGCTGGCAGCAGCTTACCGAAAACCTCAGCAATGGTTTGCTGGCCCAGGGGATCAGTGTTGAGGCACTCCCGCATGTTACGGCGATCATCAATCTTCCGGCCATGTTCATCATTGCCATCCTCACAATGTTGCTGATCATCGGAATCAGGGAGTCGGCGAACTTCAACAACATCATGGTAATTGTAAAAGTCGCGGTCATCATCATGTTTATTGCAATCGGGATTGCATTCGTTCAGGCAGGCAACTGGCATCCTTTCATTCCTAAGAATACGGGTGTCTGGGGCCATTTCGGGTGGAGCGGGGTTTTACGTGGAGCGGGTGTTATCTTCTTTGCCTACATCGGATTCGATGCGGTATCAACGGCGGCACAGGAGGCGAAAAATCCCCAGCGGGATATGCCCATCGGGATTCTTGGGTCACTGAGCATTTCCACGGTATTGTATATCCTTGTTGCCATCGTGCTCACCGGGATCGTCAGCTATACCACGTTGAATGTTGCCGATCCTGTTGCCGTTGGTGTGGATGCCATGGGAAAAGGCATGTTCTGGCTGAGGCCTATCGTGAAAATTGCTGCTATTGCCGGATTGAGTTCGGTCATACTGGTTATGCTCATGGGACAACCGCGGATTTTTTATTCCATGTCGAAAGATGGTTTGCTGCCTCCTGTTTTTTCGAAGGTGCATCCCCGTTATAAAACGCCATACATCAGCACCATTCTTACGGGCTGTGTGGCAATCGTTCTTGCAGGGGTTCTTCCGATAAGCATTTTGGGAGAGCTTGTATCCATCGGCACACTGCTGGCTTTTGCCATTGTTTGCATAAGCATTCTTGTTTTACGCAAAACCCGGCCCGATATTGAACGGCCGTTCCGCACCCCTTTCGTGCCCCTGGTTCCAATTCTCGGTGCACTCATCTGCTTTATTCAGATGGCGGCACTGCCGATTGATACATGGCTCAGGCTCATTTTATGGATGGCTATCGGGTTTGTGGTCTATTTTGCTTACAGTTACCGGCACAGTAAATTAAGACAACTTCCCAAAACTTC
This sequence comes from bacterium, assembly GCA_037141055.1. GTDB lineage: Bacteria > Bacteroidota > Bacteroidia > Bacteroidales > FEN-979 > CAIVAT01. Next base: position 5,419 of record JBAXDH010000107.1, read on the forward strand.
CAAATAAGCAGAATTCAAATGAATGATATCAGGGTCCTTGCCATTAATCCAGGGTCAACCTCCACGAAGATTGCCGTGTATCAAAACACGGATCCGATTTTTTTAAAAAACATCAAGCATACCACCGAAGAACTTGCTCCCTTTTCAAAAATCACCGATCAGTTCGAATTCCGGAAAGAAATAATTCTGCAGCAACTGAAAGAAGCAGATATCAGCCTTACGGAACTCCAGGCCGTTGTAGGCAGGGGCGGGTTGCTGAAACCGATTCCATCCGGCATTTACGAGGTGAATGATGCGATGATCGCCGACTTGAAAAACAGTCCGCTGGGGGAACATGCCAGCAACCTGGGCGGCCTGATTGCCAGTGACCTGGTAAAATCTTTGCCGCATGCCAAAGCTTACATTGTCGACCCGATCGTTGTTGATGAATTTGATGATATTGCCAGGATTTCGGGGCACCCGCTCATGGATCGCGTATCAATTTTTCACGCGTTGAATCAGAAAGCAGTGGCCCGTGAATACGCAAAATCGATCCGCCGCAAATATGAAGAGCTGAACCTTATCGTGGTTCACCTTGGCGGGGGGATCACCATTGGCGCACACCGGAAAGGCAGGGTGATCGACGTAAACCAGGGGCTCGACGGCGAAGGACCGTTCAGCCCGGAACGAACCGGGACATTACCGGTCGGAGACCTGATAAGACTCTGTTTCAGCGGAAAATACACCATGAAAGAGGTACAGAAAATGGTGAAAGGCGGAGGAGGACTGGTGGCTTATCTTGGCACCAACAACGCCTATGACGTCGAAAAAATGGTCGATGCAGGCGATGCCAGGGCCGAGTTAGTTTACCATGCGATGGCTTACCAGGTGGCAAAATATGTAGGTGAAATGTACACCGTGCTGAAATGCGAAGTTGATGCCATCCTCATCACCGGGGGCATTGCCTACGACAAAGGTTTTGTAAACTGGATACAGGAGCGCGTTTACAAACTGGCGCCCATTCACATTTTTCCGGGAGAGGATGAAATGAAAGCTCTGGCCCTCAACGGGCTGATGGTTGTCCGCGGCGACCTTGAAGTGAAGGAATATCACTGATTCATTGCAGAAAGCATCTTTTTTACAAGATTTTCCGTGCCTTCTGCAATCTGGCCGACGGTAGCATCCAGCATGTAACAGGGGGTGGTATACAGGTTCCTGGAAATATCGGCCACCACTTCACCATGTCCGGCCTTTTTGTAAGAGTTCCCTGTCTTTTCAATAAACGTTGCTGATGCCGGGTCATTCCCGGTGGTAAGATTGGTTCCCTGGAAAAGTTTAGCCAGCATCACGGGTGCAATGCACATGGCCCCAATGGGCTTTCCCGCATCAGACATCGCCTTTACTGCAGCTGCAACGTCTTTGTTTACAGTACAGTTATCGCCTTCCACGGCCCAGTTGCACAGATTTTTTGCTGCGCCAAATCCACCCGGGAAGATCAATGCATCGTATTGGGCTGCGCTGAAGCCGGACAGGGGCTTGATGTTTCCACGGGCGATCCGTGCTGATTCCACCAGGACATTCCTCCTTTCGGGCATTTCGGTTCCATTAACATGGTTCAGAACATGAAGTTGCGGAATATCCGGGGCAAAACACTGGTACCCCGACCCGGTCTTGTCGATGGCAAGAAGGGTCAGCACGGCTTCATGAATTTCCGCGCCGTCATACACGCCGCAACCAGATAAAACTACAGCAAACTTTTTCATTTTCAGGTGATTTAATTTTAGTACAAAGTAAATGCAAAAAGGGTAAGAACGCAAATGAAAAGCGATGCGGCGGATGGGTTTGATATGGGTGAATTATTCTTTAACTTTGCACAAATTTCCACAAAAACTCAAAAACCTGATCCTGATGAAGAAACTCCAGATGGTAGACCTGCGCAGTCAGTACCTCGGCATCAAAACTGAAATTGACAAGGGAATCCAGGAGGTGATCGACTCCTGCGCATTTATCAACGGCCCGGCGGTTCAGTCTTTTCAAAAAAGCCTTGAACTATATCTTGGTGTAAAACATGTAATTCCCTGTGCCAACGGTACCGATGCCCTGCAGGTTTCCATGATGGCGCTGAACCTGAAACCGGGAGATGAAGTCATTACCACATCTTTCACCTTTATTGCTACTGCAGAGGTGATCGCGTTGCTTCAGCTCACACCGGTGCTCGTGGATGTTGACCCGGAAACCTTCAACATTGACCCCAAAGCAGTTGAACGGGCAATCACCCCGAAAACGAAGGCCATCGTTCCGGTTCATCTTTTCGGTCAAACCGCTCCGATGGAGGAGATCATGGCGATTGCCACACGGCATAATCTTTTCGTGATCGAAGACAATTGCCAGGCCATCGGATCGGATTACACCTTTAACGACGGAACCAGCAAGAAGGCCGGGACCATCGGTCATATCGGCTGCACCTCCTTTTTCCCTTCCAAAAACCTGGGATGTTACGGCGACGGTGGTGCCATCTTCACAAATGATGATGATCTTGCAAAGCAGATGCGCGTGGTCGTGAATCATGGGATGACCGTGCGGTATTACCATGACTATATCGGAGTGAATTCCCGCCTCGACAGCATCCAGGCAGCCATCCTGAACGTGAAACTGGCCCGGCTCGATGAATATGCATCCAGGCGGCGTTATGCGGCAGATTTTTATGACGGGGCCTTTGCCGGTCATCCGAGGCTGGCGACGCCGGGCCGGTACAAAAAGTCAACCCATGTGTTTCACCAGTATACCCTTGTAACGAAAAATGTTGACCGGAAGGCTTTGATCGAGTTTCTCGGTTCCAGGGAAATACCGGCAATGATCTATTATCCCGTCCCGCTGCATATGCAGAAAGCTTACCTGGACTCAAGGTACAGAGCCGGTGATTTTCCGGTAACGGAGCATCTTTGCGAATCGGTGTTCTCCCTGCCGATGCACACCGAACTGGATGAGGAGCAGCTTGGTTACATCACCCGGAACGTACTTGAGTTTTTAAACCGTTGATGATGGAAACAGATTATTTTGCCCACGAATCGGCCTTCATCGACGAAGGATGCAAAATCGGGAAAGGAACAAAAATATGGCACTTCACCCACATCATGAAGGGGTGTGTGATTGGTGAAAACTGCAATCTGGGGCAGAATGTCGTGATTTCTCCCGATGTAATCCTTGGCCGCAATGTGAAGGTTCAGAACAACGTATCAATCTATACCGGCGTGATTTGCGAAGATGATGTTTTTCTCGGCCCGTCGATGGTTTTTACAAATGTGATCAACCCGCGCAGCCATATTCTCAGGAAGGATCAGTATCAGGCCACCCTGGTAAGGCGGGGAGCCTCCATCGGAGCCAACGCCACCATCGTCTGCGGAAATGAAATTGGAGAATTCGCATTCATCGGCGCCGGGGCGGTGGTCACCAAAAACGTTCCCGCCCATGCGCTCATTGTCGGCAATCCAGGCCGTCATGCCGGCTGGATGAGTGAGTACGGACACCGGCTGCATTTTGACGAAAAGGGGATTGCCGTTTGTCCTGAAAGTCATGATCAATATGAGCTCACAAAGGACGGTATTGTTGTTAAGCTATAAGACCATTCCATGACAGAAGAACAGAGGCCGATAAATTTTGCACTCATTGGTGCGGCAGGGTATATTGCCCCCCGGCACATGAAGGCGATCAAAGACACCGGGAATCAGCTTGTGTGCGCTCTCGATCCGTATGACGGTGTTGGCGTGATTGACAGCTATTTCCCCGAGGCCGATTTTTTCATTGAACCCGAACGTTTCGACCGGCACCTCGACAAACTACGCCGCCTCTCTCTCTCAAAAAATCGGGCGGACGACCGGAAAGTTGATTTTGTGAGCATCTGTTCCCCGAACTACATGCATGATTCGCATATCCGCCTGGCGCTGCGCAACGAAGCGCACGCGATTTGCGAGAAACCAATCGTGCTGAATCCGTGGAACCTTGCTGCGCTCAGCGAGATTGAAAAGGAGACGGGTAAAAAAGTTTACACGATCCTTCAGCTCAGGCTGCATTCTGCCATCAGGAATTTACGGGAACAAATCAGGAACGGCCCCGCGGATAAAATTTACGACCTCGACCTCACCTATATCACTTCGCGCGGAAACTGGTACCACCGCTCCTGGAAAGGAGATGCATCCAAATCCGGTGGAATCGCAACCAATATTGGTGTCCATTTTTTTGACATGCTTACATGGGTGTTCGGTCCGTTCAGGGAGAACACGGTCCACGTTATCAATGATTTTAAGGCAGGAGGGCTGCTTAAGCTGGAGCGCGCGAACATCCGGTGGTTTTTAAGCATCGATTACAACGACATTCCCGAAAATGTGCGCAAGGCGGGGAAAAGAACCTACCGGTCGCTGCTGATGGGCGACCAGGAGATAGAATTCAGCGATGGATTCACGGACCTGCATACGGAGTCCTACCGCGAAATACTTGCAGGACGTGGATTTGGAATTTCTGAAGCCAGACAAAGCATCGACATTGTATATCAAATCAGGAATGCAGCTTCCGTCGGACTCGATGGGAATTACCATCCGATACTGGATACGCTCCCTGAATTTGCGAAAAAATGATCATCCGGCGTGAAAAATTGGCTGATTCATAACTGATATTCATTATCTTGCCCTGTTTTTAAAAATGATCATCAAAAATGATTGTATGAAAATCTTGGTTACAGGCGGAACAGGTTACATTGGATCACACACGGTGGTGGAACTTCAGGCCAGGGGTTACGAGGTTATTATTGTCGACGATCTTTCAAATTCTTCCATAGATGTTCTCGATAATATAGCCAGGATATCCGGGAAGAAGCCGCTTTTTGAGAAATTTGACCTGACGGATGCTGAAAAAACGGCTGCGTTCTTTAAACTTCACAGCGATATCAGTGCCGTCATTCATTTTGCCGCTTTCAAAGCGGTGGGAGAATCTGTTGAATTCCCTCTGATGTATTATCGCAACAACCTGTTGTCGCTGATCAACATCCTTCAGGGCATGATCGACAACAACATCCGCGATATTGTGTTTTCTTCATCCTGCACGGTCTATGGGCAACCCGAAGAACTCCCGGCGCGTGAAGATACACCTGTTCAGAAAGCTGCATCTCCATACGGCAATACGAAGCAAATTTGCGAGGAGGTTATCACGGATACAAGCCTCAGCGCTAACGTACGGGGCATCCTCTTAAGGTATTTCAACCCCATCGGAGCACACGAAACGGCACATATCGGCGAACTCCCGCTGGGTGTTCCCAACTGCCTGATGCCATATATCACCCAGACTGCCATCGGGAAACGTCCTTTTTTAAGGGTCTGGGGCGACGATTATGATACCCCCGACGGCACAGCCATCCGCGACTATATTCATGTTGTTGACCTGGCCAGGGCACATGTGATTGCAGTGGAAAGGCTTACGGGTGAAAAAGGGAAAAAGAATGTAGAGGTGTTCAACCTGGGAACCGGCAACGGATTTTCGGTATTGGAGGTGATCAGGTCTTTCGAACGCACTTCGGGCGTGACGCTTAACTACGAAATTAAGGAACGCCGTGCCGGCGATATTGTCAAGGTATGGGCCGATACTGCGTATGCAAACAGCGAACTTGGATGGAAAGCGGAAAAAACGCTGGACGAAATGACCAGTTCTGCATGGAAATGGGAGCTGGCACTGGCAAAAAAGAAATAGCGAAATAGAGAAATTTTGAAAATCAAGTCGTAAAACAAAATAAAACAGTTTATGAAAACGATCTTAATCACCGGGGGCGCCGGTTTTATTGGTTCCCATGTCGTACGCAGGTTTGTAAAAAAGTATCCCGACTACAAAATTGTGAACCTTGACAATCTTACGTATGCTGGCAACCTTGCGAACCTGAGGGATATTGAAAAGGAACCAAATTATGAATTTGTCAAAGCCGACATCACCGCCGGGGAACTGATGAAGGCGGTGTTTAAGAAGTACCGTTTCGACGGCGTGATACATCTTGCTGCCGAATCTCATGTTGACAGGTCGATCAGCAGCCCGATGGAGTTCATTCATGCCAATATTGTCGGCACGGTGAACCTCCTGAATGCGGCCCGTGTTATCTGGGAGGACTTTACAGATAAAAGGTTTTATCATATTTCCACCGACGAAGTATATGGTTCCCTGGGAGCTACAGGATACTTTTATGAAAATACGGCGTATGATCCGCGGAGTCCCTACTCTGCTTCCAAGGCCAGTTCCGATCATCTCGTAAGGGCATATAACCATACCTACGGGCTGCCAACGGTGATTTCCAACTGTTCCAACAATTACGGACCGTTCCAGTTTCCTGAAAAGCTGATCCCGCTGGCGATACACAATATAAAACACAACAGGTTGATCCCGGTTTACGGCAAGGGTGAAAATATCCGCGACTGGCTGTATGTTGAAGATCATGCAAACGCGATCGACCTCATTTACCACGAAGGAAGAGTTGCTGAAACCTACAATATCGGCGGGCATAATGAATGGAAGAACATCGACCTCATTCATTTGCTCTGCGAAATCATGAACCGCAAGCTGAAACGGTCGGCCGGCACCTCCGAAAACCTGATTACCTATGTAAAAGACAGGGCAGGTCACGATCTGCGGTATGCCATTGATTCCGGAAAAATCCAGAATGAACTGGGCTGGAAGCCCAGCCTGCAGTTTGCCGAAGGCCTCGAAAAAACAGTGGACTGGTATCTCGCCAATGATGAATGGATGAAAAACGTCACATCAGGCGATTACCAGAAATATTACGACGTCCAATATACCAAACGGTGATTATTCGTAGAGACATCCCATGGGATGTCTCTACGACGAAATTCCATGGGATGTCTCTACGAAACCCCCGAAACGGTTACATCCTTGCCGATTTTTGAAATCAGCCCCTGCAGGACACTTCCGGGGCCAATTTCAGTGAAATCATTTGCACCGTCGGCAATCATATGCTGCACCATCTGGGTCCAGAGGACCGGCGCCGTTAGCTGGGCGATGAGGTTCTGCCGGATTTGTGCCGGATCGGTTACCCTGAGCGCAGTTGCATTCTGATAAATCGGGCAAACCGGCGTGCTGACACTGGTTGCTTTGATTGCTTCGGCCAGTTTCATCCGGGCAGGTTCCATCAGGGGTGAGTGAAAGGCACCGCCCACCTTCAGCACAAGTGCTCTGCGTGCGCCGGCAGCTTTCAGTTTTTCACATGCCACCTCGATTCCTTTGATGCTTCCGGATATGACAAGTTGTCCGGGGCTGTTATAATTGGCCGGGACTACGATTTCACTTATCTCCCTGCAAACATCTTCTACTTTGACATCGTCGAGCCCAAGGATGGCAGCCATGGTTCCAGGTTCCATTTCACATGCCTCCTGCATCGCCTGAGCCCTTGCAGATACCAGCCGAAGCCCGTCTTCAAAGGAAAGGGCTTTGCTTGCCACAAGCGCAGAAAATTCACCAAGGGAATGCCCTGCCACCATGTCGGGTTTGAAGTCATTGCCGAGTGTGGCAGCCAGGATCACCGAGTGCAGGAAAATTGCAGGCTGGGTTACATTGGTTTGGCGAAGATCTTCATCCGTGCCGGCAAACATCAGGTCGGTAATCCTGAAACCCAGTATTTCATTCGCTTTTTCAAACATCTCCT
>JBAXDH010000108.1:0-12947 GCA_037141055.1 bacterium
CATCTGGCTCCTCAATCGTCTGATAAGTCTGATGCCCCTTGAAATTGAGCAGTAACGTGAGCTTTTTTCCAAAGGTTGCCGGAGCGGGATTTTTCATGCCGTCATGACTGCAGATGATTCCTATCAGTCAGCAATACATCTTACAGAATAGCCGTCCCAGCGTGGCGGATTTTCGAGGATATAGGTGAAGTAATAGTTGTAGGAAAATTCCACGAAATAGTAGTCTATAAAAAACCCGGACCGGGATAATGAAGTCCAGAAACCGGCAATCTTGCCGATATCTGAGAACCCATGCGCAAAAACCGAATCAAACCATCCGGCGGGGAGCACTGTAAAGCCACATTCATTTGTTGCCCCGGAATTTGGACTCAGCCAATGGGTATTTCCGTATTCTTTCAGCTTGCCTCCTGCGATATCTGTTCCACCAACGAATGTGATCAGTTTCCCCCATTCGTCTATTGTCGGGATATGCCATCCGTCCGTACAAATTCCTTTGATCACACCAAGGGTATCTGCATATTGCATCATCTCATTCCATTGATACAATCCCCCGTAGACAGTACAATTGTTATCATTGTCGTCGTAACAAAAATGTTCAATGATGCCGTTATTGGCTTGTGACTGGGCTACGTTGATCCGAACCCCTACTTTCAGGTTCTCTGCCATCCAGGTCTGTGCACTCGATGTCCCCGGGGCTGTGAGTAACGTTGTGTAATTGTTGCCGTCGCTGTCCGTACATTTGGCAAAGGTGAATGTTGTTGTTTTGTCGCCGGCCGGCACATCTGTAACCACTGTGCTGTATTGCCCGGAAATACTTTTGTACAGTAAAATGTTGCCGTCCGTATAGGGCATATCGATCGTTGCGGCAGCGCTTTTCTGGTGGCGGCCCCGGTTGGCAGCAACAGAAGAAACATGCTCAATTTTTGCTGCACCGGGCAGGTTGCATCGGCTGATCAGTTTACCCGTATAATAAAAGTCATTCGCTGTGACTTTCACAAGATAGATTCCCCGGGGAATACCGGATACGCAAAAACTGTGTTCCCCTGGAGAAAGTTTTTCGTTGGTCTGGTAAACAATCCGGCCCGACAGGTCAACAATACTTATTGTCGAAGTTCCGGTTTCCGATGTAAAAAAATCCAATGTTGATTTCTCTTCCATCGGATTCGGATATAGATGCAGGTCGTAGCTGCCAGCACTCATGGTGCCAATTCCCAGGGAAGGAATCAAATCTAAGACATCACTGCCATTGAGGGTAACAGTTGCTCCGTTTGTTAAATTATCCACTTTCACGGTGCCGACCGTAGTGGCAGCGCCTGTGCGCGCAAAGCTGATAAAATAGTCCTGTGCCTGTACTTTAAGCAGTGCAAGGGCCAGGAAGATGGTCGCGTAAATTTTTATCATGGTTGTCATTTTTTTGGTTAACCTCAATTATTGAGTCCACCCCGAAAACTCTTTTTCACCGCTAAGGGGCTAAAACGCTAAAACATAAGTACTTGAATTTACGTTTTTTACGGCTTTGTGGCTTCGCGTTGAATATTTCATTTTGGTTTTTCGGATCATTACAAGGTTGGATTGACAGGTATAAAATGCTATGTCAAATATAGGCAAATTTCGATCGTTATCAAATTTTTGTGAATTATTTCACAAATTATTATTGTTCCGTTAATTTCATCAGACCGAATTTGACACGGGGACACCATTTGCTTGATTTTTTCTTTTTTCATCGTATATTTGAGAACCACTCCAGAATGTGAAAACAATGAACAGGCTACTCATTACTTTAGGTATTTCAATGTTGCTGCTTTCAGGGTGCAGCAAAAAGGAAACATATTATGAACCGGCGGGACCGGAGATGGCTACGCTGAAACACCAGTACAAACTGGCGGTTATGGATGCAAAAATCGCCGAACCCTGGGAGATTTACCGGAGCCTGGTGGCGGTAAATTATTACGGCGACAGTTCTGCCGGGCAGGGTAACCTTACCTGGTCGGCCGATTCGGCGGGAAGGATGCGCGTGCTGGTGGTGTCGTGGATGCAGCAGAGTTCGACAAAGTACTGGCCCGTTGGGCAAACCTTTAAAACGAGCAACAGCCAGGCCCACATGGCATGGATAACATCCGCACCCGAAATGGCTTCCTTTCTGAAGAAAAACAGCTTTGCCGCGCAGTCGGCCCTTCACCTGCGAATCGCCCAGGTGCTTGGCATGCCGCCCGACAGCCAAAATGATTATTTCGTCGAATTCTGGGTTTACCCCCTCAACCTGTTCCGCCCTGCACCCGATCCGGAGATCACCGATCATGAGGCCGATCTCTATTTCCCCTCCACCGCCACCCGGAAACACAGGGATTGGTTCCTGAACGAGATGGCGAACAAGTACGACACCTCCGCAACCTATTATTTTCCCTGGACCCGGCTGGGCTATACCTACGACTGGGCCACGCCGCTCCATCCTGTCGGGCTGAGCGAATTTGTGGTGGATACTTCTGCGCTGGTAACGGTAAAACGCGTCTGTTCATCCTGGGAATACTACCAGGTGAGCCTTGTCACAAAATAGGGGTTAAATTTATTTTCAGCTATTGTTGCCTGTTTCGGCCGAGTTTTGAGCGTGCAACCTCGCGGTTCTTCACGAACACAGGGTTATTTGTCAGGTCGAGGGCTTTATCGAAGCACTCAAGGGCTTTGCTGTCCAGGTTCAGTTTCAGGTAGGAAACACCCATGGTATTCCATACATCCCCGGTTTTATCGGGCGAGATCTGCATGTGTTTGTAAAAGTCGTCAACAGCAGCCAGGTGCCTGTTCAATGCCTGTTCCAGCAAGGCGCGGTTTGCGTAACCGTTGGGCGATGCGGGATCCATTTTCAGGGCGAGGTTCATGTCGGACAGTGCAAGATCGTATTTGCCGGCAGCCGTGTAGGCAGCGCCCCTGTTCTGAATTACCTGCTGTATATCCGGATAGACGGCAAGAATCTGGCTGTAATCCGATATCGCCAGGTCATATTTTTTTTCATTGAAGTAAAGATCGCCCCGGTTTGTCAGCGCATCCTTATCGGCTTGATTCATTGCGATTGCCTTCGAATACATTTCAACAGCACGAACGTTATCACCCGACTTCTGATATGCCATTCCCCTGAAAGTATATGCCCTGCTGGATTGTGCAGCGGAAATTGCTTTATCCCACAGGGTTGCATCGTTCCTCCAGGTCGAAGACTGGTAGTAAGTCAATACCGTGAGCAAGAGTGATACCGCAATCAGAAGGGCAAAACCGGCGCCGTTTGATTTTCCGGAATTTCTGTCGATCCACCCCTGGAAGAAAAGACCTGCCGGCAGGAACAAACCGATCAGGGGCATGTATGAATACCGGTCGGCAATAATCGCACTGCCCACGGGGTAAAACTGCAGCACGAGGGCGAGATTTACCAGGTAGAACAATGATGAGAAAACAACAAACCTGTTCTTTCTGAACCTGGCGAAGATAAGGGCCACAAGGAGCAGGACCACCAGCGGTGCTGCATAATAAATGAGCGGCAGGGCTGCATTGATGGCCGGGTAAGGATAAAAGGTGCACAGGTTTACCGGGACAATGGCTTTGACCAGGTACATCATGATTCCGTAAAACCCGAAAAAGAACTTGAAATGAGGCGGGATCATCGACGAATACAGCACCGCCCCGGTCGATGACTGTCCATGCAGGGCAAGCAACCCGAAGATAACCGAAAGTACCAGGAACGGGATCTTCTCAACGTACGCTGCAGGAGTGGTTAGTCTTTTGTAAAAATAGTCCAGCGCAAGCAGCACCAGCGGAAATACAATGGCTGAAGGCTTTGACAGGAGCGACAGGAAGAAAAGCACCAGCACACCGGCAAACCTTGTCCAGGATCTTTTTTCAAGGTAATAAAGGTAAGAGAGCATGCCGGCCAGGAAAAAGAAGGAATACAGTACATCCTTTCGTTCGGCGATCCAGGCAACCGATTCGACATGCAGCGGATGCACTGCGAAAAGAACCGCCGTTACAAATGCCGCCCATCGCTTTTGACGCGTAAACTTCAGCACAAACAGAAATACCAGCAAAACGTTCAGCAGATGCAGCAATAAATTTAGGACATGGTATGACGTGGCATCCTTCCCGGATATTGCATAATTGATTGCCAGGGTAAGCATCGTGAGCGGGTGATAGTTCCCCTGCACCGGCTGGGTCATGATTTTCATTAGATTTCCCTGTGTCTGGATGGCCTGGTTGTTCGTGACGTAATCGGAGTCGTCCCAGCTCAAAAACTCAGCCTTGAAAACCGGCGAAAAAGCAATGATCGCCAGCACAATGCAAACAGCCGGCATCCAGGCCACTTTCCCTGGTTCATGTGCCGGGCCTTTGGCGGCAGGGGCAGGTTTCCTTTTTAATTCTTGCTTCCTGGCAACTTTCATTTCTTTCGGTGGATTAGGAAAAAGTTGGTATTGGATTTTCGTTAAAGTACATGCTAAGATATGAAAACAGTCAGTTTTTCATAATGCTCATCATGAGTGCAAGATAATATTTTGCAAGGAAATATTATTGAGTAATTCAGCCTGAATCAGTCATAAAAATGCTCTCTGTGGCTCCTGCCAGGTCAGCGATTGATGTATTTCACCGTCCGGGCAAATTCATTGCTTTTGATGGTCACAAGATAGAGCCCTTTCGGGAAATTCGTAAGATCATAGTCACGGGATAAAGGATCGCCGCCGGTGAAATCAATGCGGTCTGTCAGCACCGTTTCTCCCACAATTGTGGTGATGCTGATCTCCAATGCAGGACCCGGAATCCTGACATCGAAATGCAGGTGGCCGTTTCCCGGGTTTGGATAAACGGAAAGACTGCCTCCGGGCAGCACTTCCTCAATGCCCGTGCAGGCTGAAAAGGAGAAGCTCACTTTTGAATCGGCCGAATCAACACAGCCATACTCATTCAGCACTTTCACGCGGTAATGCTGAACATCATAGCCGATGCCGGATGTCACCACATCGATCGTTTGCGTTGTCGCTCCGTTCGACCAGTAAAAGGTTGACCCTGGATTGCCGGCATCAAGCGTCACTTTTTCATAAATGCAGGCCGTTGTATCTGCAGGCCAGTTGAGGATCAGCGGAACCGGTTTCACCTGGACGCTTACCAATCCGCTTGCCATGTTGAACCCGTCGCTGACCGACAGCATGTAACTTGTGGTTTCCTCCGGAATGACTTCCGGCTCGGCGACATTCGACGTAAAGCCCGGGGGAGTAGACGTCCATGAATGGGTGTAATTTCCGGAACCTCCGCCAACCATGGCGTGGAGTTGGGTACGTTCTCCCCTGCAAAGTATGGACGGACCCGCAACCGGGTTGCATGCAAGGGGGCTGCCGGTCACGGCCACCTGCACCGGCGACGGAAGACTCACGCAACCGGTGGCGTTGTCGGTGACAATGAGCAGGAAGATCGTGCTGACGGTCAGGTTCGTAACTGTCGGGTTCATGACGGTTGATGAAAATCCCGGGGGATTGGAGGTCCAGTAGTAACTGTAATTTCCCGACCCGCCGGCAGCTGTCCCATGAAGTGTTGTGCTGGTGCCGTAAGGGATGCTGGAATTCTGCCCGGCTCCGGCAACGGGTTTGGGATTGACCAGCACCACGGCCATGCCCGAAATGGTGCTGAATCCATCACTGACCGCCACGCTGTATGTCGTTGTGGTTACCGGGTAAACGGTCGGGTTGTGCAGCGCGGAGGTAAAACCGGCAGGTGTCGAGGTCCATGAATAGGCATAGTTGCCGCTTCCACCCGAGACCATGGCATCGAGAACCGTTGATGATCCTGAACAGATGGTGCCCGGTGCGGCATTTGCCGTAACACCCAGCGGCCCTCCCACAATGGTGACCAGCACATCGGATGTGCCGTGGCAGCCGGCATTGTCCGTTACACTCAGAATGAAATTAACCGATGCGCCCAGGTTGACGGTGACCGGTTGCGCAACATTTGGATTTACGAGCAGGTTTGCCGGTTCCCAATGATAGGTGAACGGACCTGCACCTCCTGTGACCAGACTGTGGAGGGTGATAATGGCCCCGTTCGCAACGGTGGTATCATTCCCTGCCGAGACCACCGGGGCGTTGATTTCGGTCAATTGAAAAGGGTACCCCTGGTAAACACAAACGTTGTCGCATAAATCCCTGACATCGCCGGCAATGTTCAGCGTATAGTTTCCGGCACCGAGCCGGGGAGTGACTTTCATGGTGCAGCTTCTGCCGTTGGTGGCGCCGGTGGCGCATTCGGCGGAGGTTATGTCTGTGATGGTGTAGGTGCCGCCCGGCCCGGTCAGGCTGAATTTTTCAGGATGGTGGTAAATATCAAGGCATTTCACATTTTCCGAAAACCGGAAAAACATGCTGTCGGAACCGGCGCAGGAGACCGTCTCCTGAACGGAATCGATCACCGCAGGGGTGATGTCAAAAATTGACGCCGATGATCCGCTGAAATCCAGCGAATATCCCGACTGGTTTGTCGTTGACCAGTTGCTCACATTGAGCACATAGGTCTGCCCTGCAAACACATTGAGGTCTTTGTTGAATTTTTTACCTGAAGTTCCCGGTCCGTTGCAGTTCAGGTTGTTCCCGAGAAGGGTATTGATCCCGGTGGGCCCGTTGGTGCCGGTGATTCCGTAGGAGTTGCAACTGACCTGCAACGTGGAGGCATTGTTGTAAATCTGGTCGCATCCCGCTGTGGTCATGTTGAAAAGAGCCCAGTCATAGTCGTTCGAAGAATTGTTCGGGGTGAGCGTGAAACGCAGGATCCCGCTGGTTTGAACGGTGATGACATAAAAGACGTCATTTTTTTCACCGTCCATGCAAAGCGGGCACAGGCCGTTGTTCCTGATTTCAGGATATACGTTTCCGTGACCGGTATAGGAGGCTGTTGTATTATACACAGGCTGGCAAACCGGGATTGCGCCAAGGCAGTCCTGCACGGTAGGGGTTCCTGAATATGACTGTGCGCTGGAAAAAAGACTCACCATGAACAGCAGGCAAATCATGGCCATGGTGTTCACACACATCCGGAATCCTTTTGTTGTTTGCATTTTGCGCAGCTCTTCGCCGCAAAAATACAAATATTATCTTACGTCTTACCGATGCTGATCCGGGAGACATTTAGGATCATTGCTTCATCCCGGGTGGAAATTTGTACTATTCATACCGCAGCGATGCAACAGGATCCTGGCGTGAAGCCCTTTTTGCCGGGAGATAGCCGAAAATGATCCCGACCGAAACGGAGATGCCGAATGAAAGCAGCACCGACAGCAGGGTAATGATGGTGCGGATCCCGGCAAGGTAATGAATGGCCTCTGCAAGGGCGATGCCCAGGAGGATGCCGATCAGTCCGCCGGTGAGGCTGATAAGGGCCGATTCGGCCAGGAACTGGAAAACTATGTCTTTCCTGGTCGCACCAATCGACAACCGTATTCCGATCTCTTTGGTTCGTTCCACCACCGAAGTCATCATGATGTTCATGATGCCGATGCCCCCGACGAGCAGTGAAATACCTGCGATGGCCCCCAGGACGATGTTGAAAATGTTGCGCGTGCGTTTTTCCTGCCGGAGGATCAGTTCGGGGATTTGTATCCGGAAATCCTCTACCCCGTTGTGAAGCCGTTTCAGAATTCGCTTCAGCACCGGAGCGGTTGAAATCATATGTTCCGGGCCACTCATCTGGACAACGATCTTGTTTATCCTGTTTTTCGAAAGGTCGGCAAACCCGGTTCCGTCGGATCCTGTCATTGCAAAATCGCCGTTTACTGCATACCCCGCTGCACCCTGGTTTGCAAACCGGTTTTGCAGGGTTGTTACAGGGATATAAATGGCAGCGGTGTAATCGGAAATCCCCAGTTTGCCGAGAGAGGAGGCGTTGCCATGTGATTTTTCCAGTACACCGGTAACCTGCAGCCACACCGTGCCGCATTTAATGGAACTTCCGAGGGGGTTCCTTGCCGGGAAAAGCCTGGACCTTACCCCCGGGCCGATGATGCAGACAGCGCTTCCATCACCGGCCTGTCCTGCTGAAAAGATTCTGCCCGATGCCAGGGAAAGGCCGAACAGCCGGAAGAAGCCGGCAGTGACCCCGGTGAGGTCAACCGGCATGCTTTTGCCATTTGCCAGTGCCTGGATGCTGAAACTGATTTCCGGGCTCACAGAGACCACGTTCGGAAGTATCTCCGCGATCGGTCGCACATCGTTCATGGTCAGTCCCGGCGAGAACCTCACCGGATCATTTCTGAACCGGCCCGATCGGCTGTTTGCGGAATCCAATCCCTGGCCATTGCCGGAACCTTCTGCCGGGGTGATGATGATGTTGTTGACGCCCACCAGTTTCATCTGGTCGAGAACCTCCTTTTGTGCACCGCGGCCGATGGCCATCATGGCAATCACCGATGCTACGCCAAAAATGATGCCCAGTGCCGTGAGCACGGACCGGTACCGGTTTACAAGCACGGCATCCAGCGAGATCGACAAAAGGTATTTGTATCGTTCAAACATCGTTATTCAGGCTCCGACAGGCTTACTTCATCGTTTTCCTTCAGGCCCTCCCTGATGATGATAAATGCATCGTTGGACGGTCCGGTAACCACAGGCTGCCGGATGATTTTCGAACCATTTTTTTTGTAAACATAACTGCCGGATTCATCCTGCCCGAAAACAGCGTCTACCGGCAGGTACAAAATATTCTGATAAGAGCCGGTCAAAATGGTGTTTTTACTGGTCATCCCGGGGCGGAGCACCGGGTGGGAGCCATCGAGGAGGATGACTGCTTCGAAAACCTTTGATCCTGTTCGGGGGTCGTCGATGCCGATGTTTGCCACGCTAACCACGTGGCCCATGAATGTTTTTCCGGGGAAGGCATCCACGCCGATCATGACCGGCTGACCGGGACGGACCTTGTCGATATCAATCTCATTGATGCCTGTTACCGATTTCATCAGCGACAGGTCGGGCAATTCGGCAACGATGAAGTCGAAGCTGGGGGTCAGGCTGCTCCCTGGAATGGTCTTGTCGCCCGTATGCCGGCTCCTGTGGTAAATTACCATTCCTGCCTGCGGGGCCCGGATAACAAGACTGTCGAGTGTTTGCCGCAATTCTGAAAGCAGCCGCAATTTTTCGGTGTAGCCGAACCGGGTATTTCTCACCTTGTTTTCTGCCTTGGTCTTCTCAAGATTGTATTTAGACTTCGCGTTTTCCATCGCGCGTTTTGCCTTGCTGCTGTCGTTACGTGCTTTCTCCTGGGTTACCTTGTCTTCCCATACCGACTGACGGATCGCGATTCGTGCCTGCTCATAGTCAAATTCCAGGCTTTTGATCTGGTCCAGGCTTTCTTTGAGGGTTTGCGTGGTATCGAGGAGCATCTCCTCCAGTTTGTTCCTGCCGTCGCGGCAATCATCTTCAGCCTGTTTGATGAGGGTGTTGATGGTCTTGGGTTCAAGCGTGGCAACAACATCCCCGGGATTTACCTGCGTACCTTCCGGCAGGACCGACTGGAGCTTTATTTCATAGATCTGCAAAGTGGTGAGGATGGCCGGGCCATAGACCATCACGGCGTTTTTTGCAGTGAGTTCCCCTGTGGCAC
This sequence comes from bacterium, assembly GCA_037141055.1. GTDB lineage: Bacteria > Bacteroidota > Bacteroidia > Bacteroidales > FEN-979 > CAIVAT01. Next base: position 9,610 of record JBAXDH010000108.1, read on the forward strand.
TGACTTCGGTGTTGAATCCGCCTTTTTTCACCGTGACAAACAGGCCGCTGACACTGTTCTTTTGGGAAAGGAACAGGTATGCCGGAACAGAAAGAAACAACAGCCCAGCAGCGAGGGAGATGTATTTTATACGGCTCTTAACCACAAATCAAAGTTATACTTTAATTGGGGTAAAAGCAAATAAAAATAAATTGTGATAACTTGTTGATTTATCTGCTGTGATGATAAATCCAGCGCGAACCTTCATAAAATGCGCGGGGGGCCACTGCCACATGAACGGTGCCCTTCGCGGGATCATGCTGAATGGCGGGCCATGCAACGTAATCGATATTCGTTAGTCCCAGGTCGGTAAACTGCTTTTTGGCAACGGTGTAATTCCCGAAGAGGACACAGTCGTCATTCTGGCAGTGCCAGAGCAGCATTTTTGATTTCGGGGTCCAGTTTACATAAGAATTGTTTCCGTACATAAGCTGGTGCGCCTGGCTCAACGGGTTTCTCAATGAGTCGAGGTATGCATCGGTAAACACCTTTTTCAAAATCTTATCGGGGGGCATTTTACTGTTCACAACCGTTTCATCGAAAAATCCGGTGGTGTATTTGGGAATATCGGTTTTGTAAGGTTCCTTCAGCATTGCTTCATAGCTGAATATGTTCGGATATAGGGTGTTGTACCCGACAAGCATCATCGGCAAGAAATAGGGAACCGGGAAAGGGGCGTCGCCGAGCATGACGTTAAGCATGGTTCCGGAGAGGTCATAAGGCCCATCCATGCACACAACTCCGCTCAGGCTAACATTCCTGGCCTCCAGCTCGCGTGCAGCGGCCATGGTTACATAACCGCCTTCGGAATAGCCATAGAGGAAGGTCTTGCCGTTCCAGGTTACGTAAGGGTGCCGGTCGCAGGCCAGGGACTTCTGCGCCGCCTCCACCATGTCGGCGGTTGCATTGGCCAGTCGTTCCCTGATGACATAGGGGTGATTTTCAGTGATGTCGTCGCCCATTCCCTGGTAATCGGGCATGATGATGATCCAGCCGTACCATATTGCCATAACGTCGGCAATGACCATTTCGGGAAATTCTTTCCAGTCGCTTGTTTTGGCGCTTTTCCATTTCGACGGGGCAAGCCTTTTCAGGAGCTGGGTGCCATGATTTACAGACACGATCGGGGCGCTCACCCTGCCAAACGGCGGGAGATTGTACGGATATATCAGAAGGCCGGTAAGCTGGATCGGGTTCCCGTTGTTATCTGTTGACGTGTATTTGACGATTTCATGGGAAATAAGTTTGATTCCGGCCGACGAGGTTGTTTCTGTAACTGTTTCCCTGTAAAAATCATTGTAATCAAAATAAGCCGTATCATCCGGGAGCAGGGTTAGCTGGTTTGATACATCCGCGGTATCAAGTTCAATGCGCTCAACCATTTCAAATCCTCCGGAGGACAGCGGCGAACACGCCGGATCAGGATTCTTTTTTTTGCAGGCACTTATGACGAAAAATAACGCAAGCAGCAGCAATAATCCCCTGGTAACTTTGATCAGGGTCTTGTGGGTCGGGGAAAGGAAGGGTTGCTTTATCATATTTTTCATGAGTTAGATCCTGTCAGTATGCATGCGAAGCTAATTCAAGGGAACGACAACCCGGGTAATTCATGGTGAGTTTCTCTGTAGGAAGATTGATGATTTTTATGTAATGGATTTTCCTACACAATAAATATACTGATAGATCACAATTACACCAACAGATAAGAACGAGGCATATATTATCGGGATTCGTAAGAGCGCGATATTTTCACTTTTCGATTTTCTCTTTTCACTTGCCGCTGTTCGTTAAATTTTATTCACTGCCAAATGAATAGTATTCAGGGAAAAATTACAAATGAAAGGGTAAAAGATAAAAGTGAATAGTTTGTGCTGCATTGCTATTCTCTTTCCACACACTTGTATAAAAGCGATCAATAAACTTAAAAATAGCAATGGGTCCCGAAATTTCACAACAGGTAGTATGCTTTTCATTATTTTTGTCTACACAGAGAAAAGTTTTCAAAATCATAAGCCATGGGTATGAAGCACATGATGACATTGTTGGGCATCCCCGTATTGGCAGCAATTTTTTTCTGTGGCGGGTGTACGAAGAGCGAACATGTCATCACTGCCGATGACTTTCCGAAACTGGTTACCTCCGAGGTTACCGGAATCATGAGGAACAGTGCATCATGTGGCGGCAGGATTAGCCACCAGGGGATATCGCTGGTAAGAGCACGCGGATTGTGCTATGATACCGTTCAGAACCCATCATTAACCGGAAAGCATGTTGTTGCAGGAGACGGCGGAGGTCAGTTTTACGTTCATCTCTCCGACTTACCGCAGAATACCACGTACTATGTGAGGGCTTTTGCCACCAATGATGCCGGCACATCCTACGGGGATGAGAAGTCGTTCCGTACGCTTTGGGACAGCGGATATGCCACTGTTTCCACAAACCTTTCAACATATTCATTTTCATGGATGGAAATTGGCGGAAATGTTTCTGATGATGGCGGATCGCCTGTTACGGAATACGGGATATGCTGGGGGACCTCCCCCCTGCCGGCAACCGGCGGTATAAAAGTAATTTGCGGCAGCGGAACGGGTCAGTTTTCGACTGTTATTCATGGGCTCATGATGAATATTCCCTATTATGCCAGAGCCTATGCCATCAATGCCAGGGGAACCTCCTGCGGGCAGCAGAAACTGATCAGGACCATCAACTATCCATTTTTAAATGTACCCGGCAGCTTCCAGGGATGGGACCCGGCCGACTCCTCCACCATCATCGCAGCTGTGAAACTGGATGGTTTGTATGAGGGATATTTTTGGTTTCCCGCCAATACCGAATTCAAATATGCCGCTGGCTCCGGGACAACTACCTGGGGTGACAACAATCATGACGGAACCCTGGAGCCCGGGGGAGCAAATATCATTGCTGCGGCTGAAGGGTATTACAAACTCAATGTGGACTACCAGGGTTTGACCCATTCATTTTTGAAAACGGAATGGGGTGTGACCGGCACCGCTACCGTCAACGGAACGGGTTCTGATACTGATCTTTCATATGATTTTTCAGCGAGGAACTGGTCGGTTGCCACGAACCTTCTGGCCGGTGAGTTGAAATTCCGCGCAAACCACAGCTGGGACCTGTATTACGGCGACGACGACGCCGACGGATTTCTGGAGGCCGGGGGAAGTTCGATCCGGGTGAAGGAACCCGGGCTTTACACCATTACACTTGATTTCAACAAGCCGGTTTACCGGTATTTCCTGGTCAGGAATTAAAAAGATATATTGATTGATCACTTTTCT
>JBAXDH010000109.1:0-12751 GCA_037141055.1 bacterium
AGGGGCAGGCAGCCATGCAGAACCTGCAGCCGATGCAGCGGTCATTTTCGATCAGGACGATGCCGTCGGGACGCTTGAAAGTGGCATCAACCGGGCAGACTGCCACACAGGGCGGATTGTCGCAATGCTGGCAGTTTTTCGGCATGTTGTACGGGGCTGTTCCCGGGGAGTCCTGCATCTGCAGGGTGTTCATGTGATACTGTTCGGGTCGGAGCTGGTGTGCACCCTGGCAGGCATTGATGCATTTGCGGGCATTTCGGCATTTCGACAGGTCAGTTACCATCACCCAGCGCCGGCCGGCAATCCCGTCGCGGCCGTGAGATTCACGCAGCGCTTCCCCGGTTTTTTCCAGTGCCTTTATTTCGAGTGAGTCGACCTGTACCAGTTTGCCATCCTGCGTGAGCAGGACCTTCTGGTCGCCCGACACCTCTTTTTTTGCCTCGAAAATATGACCGGAATAAAGGGCTGCTGCGCCAGTGGCAACGCCAACCCCGGCAAGGCCGATATTTTTCAGGAAATTCCTGCGGGAAGATCCTTTTTGGTTTTCAGATTCGTTGGGGGAATGCGGAGTATTACTTTCTTCCATAATGTGCTGCTTGTCGGAATTAATATGCACAAATTTAGAAAATTAATTAAACCTTTAAATACTGAAATGTAATTTTGAGTCGATCTAAATTAGCGGCAGGATGTTGGGGTGATAAGGTGACAAGGTGACAAGGTAACAAGGTGAAAAGGTGACAGGGTAACGGTTACCGTCCGCTTGTCCGCCCGTCCGCCTGTTCACTTGTCCTCCAGTCCTCCCGTTAAAACGGGAATATCATCGAAATCTTCGCTGCAACATTGTCCCAGGCGTAATCGAACGAGTAAGGCCCCCAGCGGTAAAAAGCGCCGATACCGATGGTATAGACCTTTAAATTAACGAGGTTGTTTATCAGCAGGCCCGATTCATAATAGCCCAGGTTCATCACATTGGGATTGATGGTATTGTAAGCATATCTCTCCCGGTGGTCGAGCCAGCCGAACCCAATGTTCTGTGAGAGGGCGAATTCGGGATGGAACCATTTCTTTCCTTTGAATAGCAGGTATCCAAAATCATGGTAAATATACAGGGAAGCGTATTTATTGGAAAGAAACTCGTTGCTGCGCATTGTTCCGAAACTGTTCGGGGCAAACAGGGTGAATGCCCGGTAACTTGCCGGCGCATAATATAAATTGCAGACCGGGATCGGCTGGTCAACATACCCGCCATTGAGTTGAACGGTCAGTTTTCCAAGGTATTTAATGTTGAAGGTTTTGCGTATTTTCAAATCAAACCGGTCATAATCAAATTCCCCGCCGAGGAGGTTTTTGATGCCCCGCGTATATTCAAACCAGACCACCGGAAATTTTGTGCCAAGCGAAATTTTATTGTTGATGGTCTGGATGAACTTTTCCCCGTACGCCCATTTGAACCCGGCACTGAAGGTTGTGAACCGGAACTGATCCTCCAGGAGCACGGCATTTCCTTCGATTGTCGCCAGGTCGTAGGTGGTTGTCTTTTTGAAATCACTTGAAAAGCCGGCATTGAACAGCACATATTTCAACGCCCTGAATCCCAGGGTTAAATTGTAACTTTCCGTACGGTCAAGTTTTTTAATCATGAGCTGCCTGAAATTGCCGGAAAGAATGGATTCATAATCGCTCGGATAACTCAATCCGCCGGATTCCGTCAGGTCGTAGAAACCACTGGCAGCCACGGTAACATCATGCCGCCGGTTCACCAGGAAACTGACGTCTCCGCCATATTTCGAAGTGGCTACCGCAAACGCATACTGGTAAAATCCCCCGATCTTAAACCAGTCGGCCAGACGGTCGTTGGTGTGGATACCTGCGCCGACAACCAGTCCTTCGTAGGTGTTGTAGTTTAGAAACCTGTTGATGTCAATATCGATCGGCCCCCAGGGGATGCGGCCCGTGAGCAGCGTCTGGAGCGTCCTGGCCATTTTATCGAAATTATTGGCAGCACCCACGCTGTCAAGCACTTTATATGTCTGGCGGTCTTTCCTGGTCAGGCTGTCGACCCGGTACTGGTTCCAGAACCCTTCGTTGCGGGCGGTGGCGTCCTTGTCAACTTCAACGTCCAGGTGGTTGAATTCTCGGCGTACCAGGTCGGGGTTCAGCACAATGTCGCGGATATAGCTCCTGCCGCTGCCCACTGCCTTGTACTTCCCGATGCGCATGTTGTTGAAGGCCACATCCGTGTTGAGTTGTACCGGGAACCACTGTACCCCGCCGATCAGTTCATACAACTGGTGGATCCTGATCATGAGCCCTCCGGTGTTCGGATAAGGTTCGGCTGTCACATTCTGAATGCCCCAGTTGTGGCTGTTAATGGCAACAATGCCCTTCATCCCGTCGAAATTGGTTCCTTTCCGCGGCCTGAAGGAGAGGATGAACACCGTGTCCTTCCCCATGTAGGTGGTATCTTCGATCTTGAAGAAATACCTGCTGAAACTTCCGCTGCCGATCGGGTTGACGTAATCCTTCATCATGATGGAAATGAAGGGTTTGTAAAACGAAAATGACTGGATCTGGGTGGCGAGAAAAACCAGGATGGGATCTTTGAATCCCGACATCTTTGTGGCAATGACCTTGTTGTAGTTTTTGTCGGGGGCCATGAATTTCCGCTTGGTCACATTTTCCATCAGGAACAGGTACTGCTGACTGATCAGCTTTTCGATGAACTGTGTTGCCGAATCCTTCATGGTTGAATCCATTTTAACGGAATCGGGTTTGAGTGAAAATCCTATCTCCATTCCTTTGATATTCTGTATCATCGAAGTGTCAACCAGGGCTGCGAAATCTCCTTTCAGCGTGGTGTCGTTGTCGGCGGTGAACACGGTTTTGTCGTAAGCCGTGTAGGAGAATGTCTTAACTTTTTCAGGATCGTTGATATCGCGGTTGTCGATGACATTGCGGATGATGCGATGGGCGGGATTGATCCCCGGAAGAATTTCAACTTCCTGCAGGTCTATGTCCTTTTGGGTCATTGTGATCAGCATACCTTTGGTACTGCTGCCGGGAGTCACGGTTGCCGGTTCATAGCCCACATACGTGAGCCTTAGCGATTGTATCGGCTGAACTGATTTCAGGTTGAACTTGCCGTCGATGTCGGTGGTTCCGCCTTTGTTGCTGCCGTTGATCACAATGTTAACGAAAGCGAGCGATTCGCGTGTTCTTGAATCGATCACCCTTCCGGTTACGATGAATGGATCCTGGGAAAAACAGGTCAGCGAAGTCAGTAAAATTATAAGGATGGCAGGCAGCCTGAAGCGCGTCATGCAGGGGATGATTTTTTTCAAAGGTAAACATTTAAAATAATTGTAACTTTCCAAAAAAAATCACCCTGTTACCCGGCCCTTTTCGTGGTGAGGGCCCCATCCCCCCTGACCCCCTTCCCCACAAAGGGAAGGGGGAGTAAGTCCTTCCCTTTGTGGGGAGGGATTTAGGGAGGGGGCGACAATAGAATACAATTTCGGTCAAATTATTGATTTTATGGATATTGAGAAAAAAATGAACAATTTTCCGCTGGTTGCAAAAACAATTTCGGGACTTGAGGATGTGCTGGTGCAGGAACTGGAACTCCTGGGTGCAACGGATATCATGAAACTGAACCGTGCAGTCTCGTTTTCAGGAGATAAAGGCATGATGTACAAGGTGAATTATGCCTGCCGCACGGCCCTGAGAATCCTGAAACCCCTGTTCCACTTTGAGATTCTCGAACAAAAGGATCTGTACCAGAATATCTATGAATTTCCCTGGGAGGATTACCTCGACCCGGAGCAGTCGCTGGCCATCGATGCCGTGATTTCCTACACGGTTTTTACGAATTCGCAGTTTGTGGCCCAGAAGTCGAAAGATGCCATTGTAGACCGGATGCGCGACAAACTTGGCAAACGTCCGTCGGTTGACCTGGAGCATCCCGACCTTAAGATCAATGTTCACCTCTTTAAGGATTCCTGTACCGTGGCGCTCGATTCATCCGGACAATCGCTGCACCGGCGCGGGTATCGGCAAAGTACCGGGCCGGCCCCCATCAATGAAGTGCTGGCGGCAGGGTTAGTGAAACTTTCAGGATGGGACAGGGTCACACCCTTGTTCGACCCCATGTGCGGGGCGGGAACGATCCTCATCGAGGCGGCCATGCTCGCAAAGAACATGCCTGCCGGCTATTTCAGGGAGGAATGGGGACTGATGAAATGGAAAGATTTTGACGCGGCGCTCTGGGACAGTATGAAGGAAGAAACCAACGCACAAATCGTGGCGATGCAGGTGAAGATGCACGGCTCCGACCGGGCAGAAAGAGCGATCGAATCGGCCCGTGAAAACCTGAAGTTTACGAACCTTTACGATGATATCATGTTGGATGTGAAGTCCTTTGAAGATTCTAAACCGCCATTTGAAAAAGGATTCATCCTGTCAAACCCGCCGTATGATGAACGGCTGGAAATTGAAGATTCCCTTGTTTTCTACAAGATGATCGGCGACACCCTGAAACAGAAATACGCCGGCTACACGGCCTGGTTCATCTCTTCGGACATAGAAACGATCAAATTCATCGGCCTGCGCCCTTCGCGGAAAATTCCTGTCTTCAACGGCCCGCTGGAATGCAGGTTTATCAAATTCGATTTGTTCGCCGGCAGAAAAGGGGAAAAGGTGGCACCTGACTCGTGAATTTTACCCGGTTCCCTGCTTCTCATTTTTCCCACAGTTTATAAATAAGGTGCAACAGCAGAATTTCAAAATTTGTACTTTTGCGGGTCAGAAAATGGCAGGAAGTACTTTTAATACATACTTCGTGTACACGTTCACCCGCTAACACGTTCACAAAATACAAGCTTCAGATGACCCAGATAACCCGAATCGGTGTAATGACCTCCGGAGGCGATTCCCCGGGAATGAATGCCGCCATCAGGGCGGTGGTGCGTACGTCCATATTCAGTGGCCTTGATGTTTTTGGCATCTACAGGGGCTACGAAGGGATGATCGACAACCAGATCGAACAGTTGTACAGCAATTCCGTATCGAATATCATCCAGCGGGGCGGCACCATCCTGAAAACCGCCCGCAGCAAACGGTTCATGGAATATAACGGCAGGCTTCAGGCGTACAACAACCTGCTGGAACACGGCATCGATGCGCTGGTGGCCATTGGCGGAAACGGAACCTTTACAGGGGCTTCCATTTTTGACAATGAATTCAATTTCCCGATCATCGGTTTGCCCGGAACCATCGACAATGATCTGTACGGGACAGATGCAACGATTGGATTTGACACGGCGGTAAATACCGTGGTGGAGGCGGCAGACAAGATCCGTGACACCGCAAACTCCCACGAGCGGCTGTTCTTTATCGAGGTGATGGGCCGGGATGCCGGTTTTATTGCGCTGCGCAGCGGCATTGCCTGCGGGGCAGAGTTCATCCTGGTACCTGAAACTACTACCTATATAGATAACCTGGCACGTCTGCTAAAACATGACTGGCGCAAAAGTAAAACATCCGGAATTGTTATCGTGGCAGAAGGCGACGATTCTGGCGGAGCGTATGAAGTTGCCCGTAAAGTAAAAGAGAAACTTCCGGAAATGGATGCCCGCGTTACAATTCTCGGGCACATCCAGCGCGGCGGATCCCCCAGCGCCTTCGACCGCGTGCTGGCAAGTACCCTCGGGCTTGTAGCCGTGAAGGGACTGCTCGACGGGCACCGGGGCGAAATGGCGGGGATCGTGAATAAGGAAGTTGTTTTTACCCCGTTCGACAAAGCCATCAAACACAATAAGGACCTCAACAAGGAGATGCTTGAAATGTCGCGCATCCTGGCGCTATAATATCGTTACACCTGTTTTCGTTGGAACGCACAACCCTGTTTGCCGATGTATTGCTGCCGCTTCCGGTAGGAGGTACTTTTACCTATCGCGTTCCTTTTGACCTCAACGGACAGGTACAGGAAGGCGTTCGAGTGGTGGTGCAGTTCGGTGCCCGGAAAATATATACGGCACTGGTTACCCGGGTTCATGAAATTCCGCCGAAAGATCACGTTCCCAAGTACATCCTGTCCATCCTGGATGAAAATCCGATTGTAACCCCCGTACAACGTGCTTTCTGGGACTGGCTCGCCGGCTATTACCTCTGCCATCCCGGGGAGGTGATGAATGCCGCGCTCCCTTCGGCGTTCAAGCTGGCAAGCGAGTCGAAAATCGCCCTGAACCCGGTTCTTCCCGATGACATGTCAGGGCTGAATGAAAAGGAATTGTTGCTGGTTGAAGCGCTCCACAACCGGAAAAGCATTGCCATTTCTGAGGTTTCGAAGATCCTCGACCAGCAGAAAACAATCCCGGTGATCAAGACCCTCATCGAAAAAGGGATCATTATTCCTGAGGAAGAACTGAACGACCCGTACAAACCGAAACGTGAAGGATTTGTCAGGCTGATGCCGGAATATGCCGAAGATGAGGAAGTCATGAAATCCCTTTTTGACCGGTTGGAAAAACGCGCAAGGAAACAGCTTGAGCTGGTGATGACGTTCATACGCCTTTCTGGCTATGGATTCGGGGAGATTAAGGAGGTGAAACGCCAGGAACTGCTGAAACAATCAAAATGCAGTTCTGTCCAGCTCGATCTTTTAGTTGAGAAGGAGGTTTTCGGAGTGTATGAAAAGCTGGTCAGCAGGTTTGATACGACCGGCCGGGAGGCAGATTCGGAAACGATCGAACTCACTGCAGGACAGCAGGAAGCGCTCAATAAAATCAGGGAAACATTTGAAACCAGGGATGTCGTGCTGCTGCACGGCGTAACCTCCAGCGGGAAGACAGAACTTTACATCAAGCTCATCCGCGAAGTGATTGACCAGGGCAGGCAGGTGCTGTTCATGTTGCCTGAAATAGCACTGACCACCCAGATCATAAGCCGTTTGCGGAAATACTTCGGCGGCAGGGTAGGGGTATATCATTCCAGGTTTAACGTTCATGAACGGGTTGAGATATGGAATTCGGTTCTCGATAACAACGACGATGTGCATGCACCCCGCAGCCGCTATGACATAATCCTGGGGGCGAGATCCTCGCTGTTCCTGCCTTTTACCAACCTGGGACTTGTTATTGTGGATGAAGAGCACGACCCCTCATTCAAGCAGACTGATCCCGCCCCGCGTTACAACGGGCGTGATGCGGCCATCTACCTTGCGCAGCTTCACGGGGCGAAAACACTGCTGGGTTCGGCGACTCCTTCGGTGGAATCCTATTTTAATACGATCAGCGGGAAATACGGGCTGACGGAACTTTTCGAACGTTACGGCGACATGGCAATGCCGCAGATCCAGATCGTCAACGTCAAAGAACAGCTGAGGCAGGGGCTGATGAAAAACCATTTTTCCTCGATACTCGTCGGGCAGATTGAAACGGCGCTCGCCAATGGGGAGCAGGCCATTCTTTTCCAGAACCGCCGGGGATTTTCCCTTCGCCTCGAATGTGACCTGTGCCATTGGATGCCATCGTGCAAGAATTGTGATGTCACGCTTGTTTACCACAAGAAGAGCAACCAGCTGCGGTGCCATTACTGCGGCTACATTTCACGCATCCCCGACAAATGCCCTGAATGCAGCGGACTGAATATCAAGATGAAGGGATTCGGAACGGAAAAAGTGGAGGAGGAACTCAGCCTCATTTTTCCAAAGGCCCGCATTGCCCGCATGGACCTCGATACGACCCGCAGCAAACATTCCCTCCAGCAGATCATCGGCGATTTTGAGGCTCGGAAAATAGACATTCTTGTCGGAACGCAAATGGTGACCAAGGGGCTCGATTTCGACAATGTGAGCCTGGTTTGCATCCTGAATGCCGACAACATGCTGAGCTATCCCGATTTCAGGGCATTTGAGCGCAGCTTCCAGCTTATGGCCCAGGTGAGCGGCCGGTCAGGAAGGAAATACAAACAGGGGAAGGTGATCATACAGACCTATAACCCGGCCCACCCGGTGATCAGGGATGTGGTGTCAAATGATTACCTGGCGATGTTCAAAAAGCAGCTCATCGAGCGGCAGCAGTTCAAATACCCTCCGTATACCAGGCTGATCCTGCTGAAGCTGAAACACAAAGATCCGGATTTGCTGAACAGGGCAGCCGATCAGATGGCAATTGCATTGCGGAAGGCGTTCGGGAAAAGGATTCTCGGACCAGAATTTCCGATGGTATCAAGAATCATGAACTATTACATCAAACACATCATGTTCAAGATTGAACGCGGAGTTTCATCCGGCGCAATGAAAGCCAGGCTGTTGGAGGAAATTGCAAGATTTCAGCAGGAACCGTCCTTCAGGCCGGTGAAGGTGATTATGGATGTCGATCCGCAGTAGTGTCAATCACCAGGAACAGGTCTTCTTTGTCTTTTTTCATCAGGTACCGTTCGCGGGCAAACTTCTCAAGCTGGGTGGTGTCGGTCATGATTTGATTTGTGAGGATGGAGTCCTTCCTTATTTCCTGGAGGTAGAACTGTTTTTCCAGGTTCAGCACGTCAAGTTTTTCCTGCAGATGGTTGCGCGTTAACAGGTTGTTGCTGTCGAAAAACACCATCCACACCACAAATGCCAACGTTGTTAGGAAGAATTTGTTGATGAGAATTTTAAAAATAAATCTTAAGACAGACATTCCTATTTTTGATTTACGATTGTTTGATTTACGATTTACGATTTTGAGTTACACAACAGTTTCCAGTCACATTTTCGCTATTTCACTATATCACCTTATCACCTTGTCACCTTGTCACCTTGTCACACTTTCACTATTCCCAACCTGCTCTTTCAGGTAATTATAAATCTCCACCTGCGACCGTATCGCCGGGCCTCCGCTTTTTTTGTACTTATTCTGTACCTCATGACCAAGGAGCCTTGCTTTGACATTGTCGGAAAGCTGGATCTCCAGCATTTTTCTCAGGAATTCCCTGATGCCGGGATCGAAAATCGGCGTTGCCACCTCGATGCGGTTGTCGAAATTGCGAACCATCCAGTCTGCTGAAGTAATATAGTATTGGTTGTCGCCGCCATTGCAGAAAACCACGATACGGGCATGCTCGAGGAAACGGTCAACAATGCTGATGGCTTCAATGTTATCGCTCAGCCCCGGAATTCCCGGAACAAGGGTGCATATTCCCCGTATGATCAGCTTTATTTTAACCCCGGCCTGGCTTGCTTTGTAAAGTTTTTTGACCATGGCACCGTCGACGAGACTGTTCAGCTTTATGATGACCCAGGCTTCCTTTCCTTTTGCGGCATTTTGCATTTCATTGTGAAGCATCCTGATGTAGAAATTGCGCATGTTTACAGGTGCCACAACCAGCGCTTTGAATTTAAACGGCCGGTAGCTCTCTTCGATCAGGTGAAATGCATTAACCACGTCGTTGCAGATAACTTGATTGGCTGTTAGCAGGCTTACATCGGAATAAACTTTCGCAGTGTCTTCATTGAAATTTCCGGTTCCGATGAAAGAGAAGAAAAAATTGTTGTTGTTCTCTTTCCGGCGGATCAGGATGAGTTTGCTGTGGACTTTAAACCCGGGGATGCTGTGAATGACTTTCACCCCTTCTTCACGAAGCCGTTCGGTCCAGAAAATATTGGCCTCCTCGTCGAACCGTGCCTGCAGCTCCATGAACACCGTGACGTATTTGCCATTCCTGGCGGCGTTAATCAGCGCATTGATGACGCTGGAGTTTTTTGCGGCCCGGTAAATGGTCATTTTGATCGACCGCACCTTCGGATCGATGGAGGCCTCGCGCAGCAGGTCGATGATGTACTGGAACGACTGGTACGGATAGTGAAGCATGATGTCCTTCTCCCTGATGGAAGCCAGGATGCTCCTGTTAATCGGCAGGTCCTTGTGCGTCAGCGGGACCAGCGGTTCATATTCAAGCTCCCGGTGACCAAGGTTCGGGAATCCCATGAAATCCTTGAAGTTATGGTAACGGCCACCGCCCCTGATGGGATCATCCTTGGTGATTTCAAGGCGCTTTGTGATGATCTTCAGCAAATCTGCCGGGATGGATTTATCGTAGACAAACCGAACCGGGATCCCGCGTTTCCGCTGTTTCAGGCTTTCGGTCATCACTTCCAGGAAGCTTTTCGAAACATCGGTGTCAATGTCAATTTCTGCATCCCGGGTGATTTTTACCGTGTATGCGGAAAAGGTGTCATAGCCGAAAATCGAAAATATTTCGGAGAGACAGTACCGGATGATGTCGTCGAGCAAAATGATGTAGCGTTTTTCACCTTCGGTGGGCAGGATCAGGAAACGGGATATGGTTTTGGTCGGAAGTTCTATCAGCGCATAATCGTCTTTGAGCGCTTTGTCGTGCCTGCCGATGGTGACCGCCAGGTAAATGGATTTGTCGCGCAGGGATGAGATGTCGCGGAGGCTGCTGATCATGATCGGGAACAATCCCACCCGCACTTTTTCCCTGAAATATTTGCGGACGAATACTCCCTGCGATTCAGAGAGCTGTGTTTCGTTCACGATGAAGATTTCATGCTTTGCAAGGTCACTCAGGATGTTTTCATAAACCTGCATGAATTCCCGCTCCTGGGTTTGAACAAGGGTCCCGATCTCCTTCAGCGCTTTCTTTGGGTTGACCGGTGTGTCATAATGAAATCGTTCAACTTTTTGCATCCGGTTCAGCGTGGCGACGCGCACCCTGAAAAATTCATCCCGGTTGTTGGAAAAAATTCCCAGGAATTTCAGGCGTTCCAGCAGCGGGTTGCGTGAATCGGCAGCTTCCTGCAGCACGCGACCGTTGAAATACAGCCAGTTAAGGTCGCGGTTGAGGATGGGAACTTTCTGACGGGCTGCCATGCTATTTCAATGATTTTGGAGATACGACGAATTCCGGGATGGCTTCACTGGCAGGTATTTCCTCCCATTTATCCGTGGGAAAAGAGAGACATACAACACAGGAGGTCGGCATCGCTTCAATGCCGGGGTGAAGGAAAAGATTTGCGAGGTTGGTAATGGTCGGGTTGTGCCCGAAAATCATCATGGAGTTCACATCGTTTGATGTACCGTAAATAATGTCAAGGATCCTGTCGTAGTACTCATCATAAATTTTACGGTCGGTCCTGATTTTATTCACAGGGTAGTTGAGCCCTGTGGCCATGATTTTTGCGGTTTCAAAGGCCCTGACTGCCGGACTTGAAACCATCAGGTCAATGGCAGTTTCACGGGACAGCAAGAAATCCACGATCAGTTTGGTTTTCTTGACACCCCCGGGAAGGAGCGGCCGGTCACTGTCCGAAACGCCCGGTTCTTCCCAGGAGGCTTTGGCGTGACGCATCAGGTACAGTGTTTTCATAGGCTAGTAGGCAAACAACGGGAATTCCGCCATCATTTCATTTACTTTTTTCCCGACTTTCAGGATCTTTGATTCGTTTTCGAGATCTCCGATCACCTCATCGATCAGGGTGACGATTTTGGCCATGTGTTTTTCCTTCAGTCCGCGGGTGGTGATCGCAGGTGTTCCGACACGCAGGCCGGAAGTCTGGAACGGAGAGCGGCTGTCGAAAGGAACCATGTTCTTATTCACGGTGATGTCGGCTTTCACCAGGGTGTTTTCAACCTGTTTCCCGGTGATGTTCGGGAATTTCGACCTCAGGTCGATGAGCATCAGGTGGTTGTCTGTTCCGCCCGAAATCACATGGTACCCTTTGTCGATAAAAGCGTTGGCCATGGCGCTGGCGTTTTTCTTCACCTGCAGCACATAATCCATATATTCGTCGGAAAGAGCTTCGTAGAAAGATACGGCCTTGGCGGCAATCACATGTTCGAGCGGTCCGCCCTGGATCCCGGGAAATACCGCCGAGTCGAGCAGCTGCGACATCATTTTGATTTCGCCTTTCGGGGTGGTAAGTTTCCAGGGATTTTCGAAATCCTTACCCATGAGGATCATCCCGCCACGTGGTCCGCGCAGGGTTTTGTGGGTGGTGGTGGTCACAAAATGGCAGTGCGGCATCGGATCATTCAGGAGACCGCGGGCAATCAGTCCGGCCGGATGTGCGATGTCGGCCAGGAGCAGGGCGCCGATTTTATCGGCAATGCTCCGCATCCGCTTGTAATCCCAGTCGCGGGAATAGGCGGAGGCGCCGGCAATGATCAGTTTTGGTTTGATGGCGAGTGCTTTCGCTTCCATCTTGTCATAATCGATCATCCCCGATTCCTGTTCTACCTGGTATGCTTCAGCCTTGTACAGGATGCCCGATGAATTCACTGCCGAACCGTGCGACAGGTGGCCTCCGTGCGACAGGTCAAGCCCCATGAATGTATCGCCCGGTTTCAGGCATGCCATCAGCACGGCCATGTTGGCCTGGGCGCCGGAATGGGGTTGAACGTTGGCCCATTCGGCGTTGAAGAGCTCCTTGGCGCGGTCAATGGCCAGTTGTTCTGAGATGTCGACATTCTGGCAGCCGCCGTAATACCGTTTGCCCGGGTATCCTTCCGCATATTTGTTAGTGAGGCATGAGCCCATGGCTTTCAATACCTGGCTACTGACAAAATTTTCGGAGGCGATCAGTTCGAGACCGCTTGTCTGGCGATGCAGTTCTTCCTTAATGACCTTGAAAATCGCACTATCTTTTTTCATAACAGGGTAAAATTTTGGAGATTAAATATCGTTGAATCTAATGAAGGTCGTTCGGAGGAACAAAAGTAAAATTATTTCAGATAAAATCTGGATATTTGCT
>JBAXDH010000110.1:0-12536 GCA_037141055.1 bacterium
TACGGATCATCTCTGTTTTGGAAAAGGAAAAGCTCTACCTTGATCCTGAAATGAGCGTTAAAACCCTGATCAACCTGCTGGGAACCAACAAAACCTATTTGTACCATGCCATCAGCCGCAATTCTTCAGAGAATTTCAGGGGCCTGATAAACCGTTACCGCATCAATGAGGCCAAACGGATCATCGAAGAAAGTGTTGCCCGCTCTTCAGCATTCGATAGTGAAACAATCTATTCTGCTGCAGGTTTCAACTCGGCCGGTTCATTTTTCAGAGCTTTCAGGTTCCATACCGGCCTTACCACGAAGGAGTATGCCAGTGAAACCCGCAAGGAGCTAAAGAAGCATCACCTGAAGATGGACGAACCGGATGATTTTTTTCACTCTACGGAATAATCATGATCGTTGCCGTTGCCGTCGACGAACAGCCGTTGGACGGATTGGTCCCGGTTACCTGTCAGAAAAATTTGGATGAACCAGTATTTTTGTATTTTTGTTTTAAATATCAGGATAATTAAAACCACAACTTTGCATTATCATGTATATTAGAAAACAAATTCTGGAAGGCTCCATAAACGAAAGCCTCTTTTTGTGGGGTGCACGGCAAACAGGCAAAAGCACCTTGTTGAAAGAATTGTTTCCCGATTCACTCTGGTTTGATCTTTTGCTTTCAGATGTTTTTGAACGCCTGCAAAAAAGCCCGTCTCAATTAAGGGAGATTGTTTTGGCAACTCAACCCGGCAAGCCTGTTGTAATTGACGAAATTCAAAAAATACCTGCGTTGCTCAACGAGGTTCACTGGCTGATTGAAAACCAGCATACCCGTTTTATTTTAAGCGGGTCAAGCCCCCGCAGAATTATCAGGACAGAAACCAACCTGCTTGGCGGACGTGCCCTGCGCTATGAACTATACCCGCTTATCAGCCAGGAAATACCCGATTTTGTCCTTTTGCGTGCGTTGAACAATGGCTTATTGCCCCGCCACTATCTTTCCGAAAATCCCAAAAAGATGATTTCAGCATATATCGGAAATTACCTGAGGGACGAAATAATGGCAGAAGCCCGAATCAGAAATGTTGCCGGCTTTTCACGCTTTCTCGAAGTTGCAGCTTTTTCAAACGGAGAGATGGTTAATTATTCCAACATCGCCTCTGAATGTGGTGTAAGTGCCCCAACCGTCAGGGAATACTTTCAGATACTCGAAGATACGCTCACCGCCCGTTTTCTTCCCAGCTTTCAAAAGAAGCCAAAGCGCAGAGTGATTCTGGCACCAAAATTTTACTTCTTTGATGTGGGGATTGTCAATTACCTTCTGAAACGAGGCAAAATCGAAATGGGAAGTGAGGCTTTTGGCCATGCTTTTGAACATTTTGTTTATCAGGAAATCTATGCCCACAGCAACTATTCAGGCCTGCAATATCCAATACATTATTGGCGTACTGCATCTCAGTTGGAAGTTGACCTTGTTTTGGGCGACCATGTAGTGGCTATTGAGATAAAAGCGACCCAAAATGCCAATCCCCGCCACGCGAAAGGGCTGAAAAGCTTTGCTGAAGAGTATTCCGTTAAAAAGCTCCTGCTCATCACCAACGACCCTTTCCCCCGTCAAATGGGAAATGTTTTGGTTTTACCCTGGCAGATATTTTTAAAGAGTCTATGGGCAGGCGAAATCATAACATAAAATTACTTAACGGAAGTTTTACCGGTCAGAAACCAACATATCTAATTTTACAAATATCAGGTTGTGTAATGCTAATTTTGCTACTTTTGGCGCAACCCCGCCATTTCCTGTTTTCACCGACAGGAGAACCGCAGTTGAACGATGCGCAAATCGCCCTTTTTACTGATCTTTTCATTTTTCATTTTTTTTCGTGCCTCGTATTCCCAGGAATTCAGCTACCAGGGTTACGGGGTTCCTGACGGACTGGTGCAGTCGCAGGTAATGGCACTTTACCAGGACAGCAGAAAATTCCTCTGGGTTGTGACCAAGGGCGGGGTGAGCCGTTTTGACGGCATACGTTTCCTCAACTTCTCAAGATCGGACGGGTATTTTGAACATCCCTTTCAGCAAATTGCCGAGACGAAGAACGGAGACGTCTGGTTCCAGGATGATGATGGTTTATGCCGCTGGAACGGAACAAAAATGGTCCGGTATGCAACCTCTCTGTTTAGCGATCCGCTGGATTTGCGCCTGTTCTACTGTTCAAAAAACGATGAACCGACCATCTTCGAGATTCGCCCGCATTCGCAAATTCGCATCGTAACGTTCCGGCAGGGTAAATACACCGTAAAAAGTTTCTTCTGCAAAGGACTGGACCTTATACAGAATCCGCTGTTCCAGAAGGCGATCTCCTACGACAGCACCGGCGACAGGATCCTTATCCTGTCTGAAAATCAAGGTATTTACAGTTACAAAAACGGGCGCGTTGATACCGTCTCCGGAAATCCCGGGTGCACATCCACCCTCTCGTCAGGAAAGGACGGAAACTCGTATTTATGGCAGGGGAACACATTTAATACAGTAAAAACGGACCGGCTCGAACCGGTTTTTACCTCGGGAAAGCCAGGTAACCTGTGGACGACAGCTGCCGCCATTGACAGGAACGGCGTGGTTTTTTACCAGGATCCCGTTGGGCAGCTGACCGTTTATGATCACGGAAAAATCTACCATGATGCATTCCGCTTTACCATTGTAAGCTGCATGCTTTTTGACCGGGACAACAACCTCTGGATCGGGACCGAGGCGGGGCTGTATCGTTTGCTCTCCAGGGCATTTGTCAATTACCTCCCCGGAAAGGATGCAATCAATCCAAGCATTTGGAGCATTGTGGAAGACACTGCAGGGTCCCTCTATTTTGCGTCCCTTACCTATGGCCTGCAGCGGTTCAAAAACGAGACATTCAGCCCGGTGAAGGGGGTTGAGAAATTCAACAGGCTGGCCAATTCAAACTTTTATACGGGAAGCATCCGTGATCATAACGGAAACATCCTTTTTACGCGGAATGAAATCGGAGGCGTACGATACAACGGAAAAGCATTTTCCGCAATCTTTGCCGACGACGGGAAGGATTTTTGCTGTTTCCAGTTTTTCGAGGATCCCGACAACATGGACCTGCTTGCCGGAACCAGCCGCGGCCTGGTCATAAAATCACATGATGGAAAAGAAACCCGTGTGAACATTCAGCCGGGAGGCAGCGGACGGCCGAACATCATCTGCATTCAGAAGGACAAAACCGGAAGGTACTGGCTTGGAGGTTTCCATGGAATAAGTTTATACGATAAAGGAACCGTGACACACCTGCCAACAAAGTCGATGCCCTTTTCCAGGGGAGGCAATGCCATGGTCAAAGATACCAGGGGCAACATGTGGATCGGCAATGACAAAGGGTTGTTCCTGTATGATTATGCCTCATTCAGGGAAATCGCCCATCACGATCTGAATCTTTTCGTAACGGCACTTACCCTTGTGGGAGACACGGGCCTTTTGATCGGTTCGGTGAACGGCCTCGACTGGCTCGATCTGAAGGCCTTCTATTCCGGGAAGATCCGGCTGAAACATTTTGACAAAAACAACGGGTTCCTTGGCATCGAAGTCGGGCAGAACGGATTTTACCGCGATTCCAAAGGATATTACTGGATTCCGACTTCCGACCGCGTCGTCAGGTTTGATCCGCGCCAGGCGGGCGGGAAAAAATCGGTTCCTCAACCCTATATCTCCTCGGTAAGCATCCTGTCCGACAGGATGAAGTGGGAAACCCTTGCTGATAAAATCACCTGGGACGGTTCATTTTCATTGACGCATGACCAGAAGAACATCCGGTTTACGTTCATCGGCATCAACATGTCCGACCCCGAAAAAGTCATGTACCAGTACATGCTTGACGGTTATGACCAGGGGTGGTCGCAGGCGGAAAAAACCATGAATGCAGTTTACACCAACCTTCCCCCGGGCGATTACACCTTCAGCGTGAAATCATGCAACGAAGACGGCTGCTGGAGTCCCGAACAGGCAAAACTGGCTTTCAGGATCATCCCGGCCTTTTACCAGGCATGGTGGTTCTGGATAGCTTGTTTCCTGCTGGGCTCAGTCTGCTTTGCCTTCCTGGGTTATCTTTTTACCATCAGGAAAAGGAGAGTGCTGCAGGAAAGGCTGGAACAGGAGAAAAAACTGGCTGAACTTCAGCTCATCTCCCTGAAAAACCAGATTGACCCGCACTTCACCTTCAATGCCATGAACGCCATTGCCTCGGTTGTATTGAAAGAGGATAAAGAACTGGCGTACCGCTTTTTCATGAAATTATCGTCGCTGATCCGCTCCATCCTCACCTCGGGTGACAAACTCACACGGACTTTGGGTGAAGAACTCACATTTGTGACGAATTACCTCGAGGTGGAGAAATTCCGTTTCCGGGAGCGGTTTGAATACACGCTCGAATTTGATCCGTCGCTCAACCTCGAAGCCGAAGTCCCCAAAATGGTGGTTCAAACCTATGTCGAGAATGCCATAAAACATGGTTTGATGCACAAGAATGACACCGGGCATTTGTCGGTAAGGGTCGTTGCAGAGCCTTCGGGCGTGCGGATCGAAGTTCAGGACGACGGGATCGGCCGTAAAAAAGCCGGGGAATTTATCAGCAATTCAACGGGAAAGGGCCTCTATATCATCAATGGATATTACGACTATTTCAGGACTTTCAGAAAAACAGACATACAGGCACGGTTCATTGATCTTTATGATGAACAGGCTAAGCCAGCCGGCACGAGAGTGGAAATTTTCATCCCCCATACTCCATGATTTAATGAATGAGAATCAGAAAATAAGGGTTGTAATCGTCGATGATGAACCGGAGGGAAGGGATGTCATGAAACATCTGCTGGGGTCCTTCCCCGACATTGAAATTTCAGCGGTTGCCGACAGCGCTGATTCGGGGCTGGAAGCAATTGCCCGAATAAAGCCCGACATGGTTTTCCTCGACATCCAGATGCCCAGGAAAAACGGGTTTGACCTTGTTCATGACCTCATGCAGATTCATCTCTCGCCGGTCATCGTTTTTGTCACCGCATTTGACCAGTATGCCATCAGGGCGATCAGGATGGCAGCCTTCGATTTCCTGACCAAGCCCGTTGACCCCGACGAACTGCGGCAAACCATCATCCGGTACAGTGCCACCCGGGAATCTTACGATTTCAACACCCGGGTCGCGACCCTGCTTGAGCAGATCAATCCCACTAAAAAACTCAGGTTCAACACCCGCTCGGGTTTTGTCGCCGTCAATCCCGGGGAGATCCTCTACATCAGGGCCGACGGAAACTATTCGGAACTCTTTTATTCACGGAACAGGAACGAGATCATCTGCATGAACATAGGGGGTGTCGGAGAACTGCTTCCCGAAAACCAGTTTTTCCGGGCTTCCCGCTCGGTCATCATCAACCTTTCATACATTCACCGCATCGAGCGGAAAACCCATTCCTGCGAACTGGTGAAAGATGGTGAAACGATTTCGGTTGAGATTTCCAGGGATCGTGTTCATGAGTTGGAGCGGTTGTTTTAACCGGCTTGCTGCTTCCTTTGCCAACTCATGTCCTTCATCGTCCGATTCATTCCCTCCATACAATAACTCACGGTGCCGTTGTGTAAATGAGCGCGTTTGTCTAGATTGCCGTAAAATTTTCAATATGAGGAGTATTTTTACGGTCATTTTGCTTGTTATTGCCTTTGCGCTTCATTCGCAAATCATGTATGTGACACCCGGCGGTTCCGGGCTAAAAAACGGTTCGTCGTGGGCCAATGCCCTGGACGGGAACACCCCGTCGGGAAACGGGTATACGAAGCTGGCGCAGGCAACACAAACTGCAACGGCGGGCAAACAGTTTTGGATTTCAGAGGGCACCTATAAAGCGGCAACGGACAACAGCAGGGGAAGGAGTTTCCTCATCAAAGAAGGGGTGAGTTTTTTCGGGGGGTTCTCCGGTATTGAAAATTCCATCCAGGAGCGTTCCATTCAGCAACACAAGACAATTATCAGCGGGGACATCGGTGTTCTTAATGATTTATCAGACAACGCCTTCCACCTTTTTGAAACAGATCAGACTTCATCGGTTTTCACGCTCATACCCGTTATTGACGGCATTTCAATGTATGGTGGAAATGCGAACAATTCAAGCGGTTCATTTCAGAATACAGGAGGGGCCGTCTACCTGGCATGGAACAAAGATGCGATCATCAGGAATTGCATTATTTCCAATAATAACGGACTCCGGGGCGCGGCCATATATTCAATGAACAAGATTACCCTGATAAACTGCATCGGGGTAAACAACATGCAGGCAGTTGTATCAGGAGGTGTTTCAACTTTGACCAATTGTACCATTGTAAACAATGAAAAGGGATTTCAAGTCGGGGACAACAGCCAGGTCACCAATTGTATATTCTGGGGCAACGGTACTGTTGCATACCAGAGCAGCACAAACATCTTTGTTCTGAATTGCTGCATCCAGGGAGGATTATTTGGCGGATTGAATGCGGATCCGTTGTTCGTTAATCCTACGGCAGGCGTCGGATTGACCTTGAACGGACTCAATGCGGACTGGAACCTGTTACCTGCTTCGCCATGTATCAATGCCGGGGAAAATACCGGAATACCCTACAATACCTTCGAAGATTGTGCCAATTACAAAAGGATCATTAACAATACGGTTGATTTTGGCGCATTTGAGTACAATTCAACTGTTTACCAGCCAATAATATACCGGTTACCCTGCACCAATCCTTCCGTTTCATTGCAAACAGACACAACGGCCAGAATTTCCTGGTCAAGAGGGAACGGATTATTATGTAAAGTTTGGATAGCGAGAGCCGGTCAAACCGCTAGCTGGCCAAAAACCAATGGAAAGGATTTCGTTGCTTCTTCTTATTTCAGGGCGGGTGATTTTGTTATTGAAAACGGGGTTGCCTGGTTCTGCGTGTACAACGGAACAGGAAACCAGGTGAACCTATCGGGTTTGGTTCCCGGAACGACCTACAGCGCCTGCATCTTTGAGCATTTTTCCGACTCTCTCGCCCATCTGCCTGCAACAATCACCTTCTCTACAAACGGAACCATCATTTCCGGAGTTCAGATTTATTATGTCAGGAATGGAGGTGGGGTGAACGGACATGACGGCAGGTCATGGGAAACAGCTTTCAGCTCGCCCCGGCCCGCAATTTCATTGTCGAAGTCAGCCGATGCGATCTGGATTGCCACAGGGACGTATCTTCCATCGAATTCCAACAACCGTTACGAGTCCTTTCAATTGAAAGAAGGGATCCGTATTTTTGGCGGTTTTGCAGGGAATGAAACATTGCTGACACAGCGGATTTCAAATGCAAATGAAACCATATTGTCAGGTAATATCGGCAATTTTACGGATAGCCTGGACAATTCTTATCACGTGGTATCTTCTTCCCCGGCTTCAACCCCCTGGGCCGATACTTCCCTGGTTGACAGGATAACGATCCGGGGAGGAACGGCGGATGGGCCGGGCGAAAATATCTGTGGTGGCGGAATTTTCCTCAATACAAACTGCGTTCTGAAAATGACGTCCTGCAAGGTAACTTCAAATGCATGCATCGGAAGCGGGAACCCTAATAATAATAACTATTTTGGCGGTGGCGGGCTGATGAACAGGGGAACAATGGTACTGGATGATTGTGATTTTTTCAGCAATAAGGCGGTATACCTGGGAGGGGGTTTATTTAACGGAAGCAATCTTGTGATGAAAAATTGCCAGGTACACCATAATAAAATCACTTTCCCCGGGGGAGGCTGGTTTTCGGAGTGGGGCGGCGGTGGAATCTATAATGGTCCAAACGGCAGGTTGACAGCAGAATCCTGCGAAATAAAATACAACACCACACAGAACAACCTGCATGGCGGGGGGATGTTCAACAGGGGTAAAGTTCAACTGAAAAATTCGCTGGTTGAAAACAACTTTTCAGCAAGAGATGGCGGCGGAGTTTATTCACTCGGGCCCATCAAAATTCTGAATTCCCATTTTAAGCTGAATCAGACTGCATATACCGGTGGCGGGATTTACGCGGCAGATTCGCTTAGAATTGACAGCAGCCTTTTTGATTACAACGCGGCTCATAATTCTCCAAGCATCTATACCTCCGGATATGGCATCATCTCCAATAGTAATATTTGCAGCAGTAACTCTACCGGGCAGGCCGGCGCTGCCGGGGGCATCAGAAGCCAGGGTAAAACGCATGTTGAAAACTGCGAAATCCATTCACATAACCTTCATGGCATACAGATGATTAATTCGGGTGGCTTTTTCAATATCGTCATTATTTTTACCGGCTCCGACGGCGGGGGCATTCTACACGATGGAATTGATACGCTTTGGGTTAATAATTGCTCGATTCACAACAATATTGCCGGGGGTGGCGGTGGTGTTGCAGTATATAACGGACAGGCATACATAACCAATTCGAAAATTGTCGATAATTTTTGTGCAAAAGGTGCGGCCGTATTCAATAAGGCAAAAGCGAAAATCTCAAACTGCCTGATTGCCAACAACAGTTACTATAACGGAGGATTATTCCTGAATGTCGGGAACAGTGTAACCCTGATGAATAATTCCACCATGTCGAACAACAACCGGTTAACCACCGACAATGGCAATGCACTTCTTGTACATGGCGACTATGGGAATCCAACACCCAATCAGTTTAAACTTGCCAATTGTATTATTCAGTCCCAGACCGGCCTCACCGGGAATTACCCGGGTGCCTCCGGAACCGACACCATCGTCTACTCATGT
The DNA here is from genome assembly GCA_037141055.1 of bacterium. Classification (GTDB taxonomy): domain Bacteria; phylum Bacteroidota; class Bacteroidia; order Bacteroidales; family FEN-979; genus CAIVAT01. Next base: position 8,802 of record JBAXDH010000110.1, read on the forward strand.
GTCACAGGCGGTTTCAGTGGTACGGGCAACATTAACGCCAGCCCGATGTTCATTAATCCGACGTCCGGTGTTGACACCACATTCAACGCTCTTCTGGCCAACTGGACCCTCTCCGCCTGCTCTCCGTGCATCAACACCGGCGCCGATTCGCTCTGCGCTGATACCACCGATCTCGCGGGCGATCCCCGCAAATACCAGCGGATCGACATGGGGGCCTATGAGCTGAAATACGACAGTTCAATCCTCGCCATTCACCATGGAAATACGGGCCGGACCACCACCACACTGCACTGGAAAAGTGCCATCAAGCCCTGTTATACGATTGTATTCCTGAAGGACACCGTTGCCGGAAGCCCGGTCCCGGTTCCCGGAATAAACTATACACCAGGTGCTGTTTATGGCTCAGGCAGCAACCTGAACGGCTGGTACTGCATATACCAGGGACTTGATACGGCCGTTTCCGTGACGAACCTCGTTGCAGGAACCACATACCGGGTGGCCGTGTTCAACTATATCCTCAACAGCCATTATGACGTGCCGGGACTGATGAATTTCAATACGGAAAAAACCACGCTGGCGGATATCACCAAAACATACGGAAACATCCCCTTCACCGTGCAGGCAACCTCCTTCTCAGGGATCACCGCTCATACCTATACAATCAGCCCGGCTGCCGTTGCAGGCGTAAGCCACGACACGGTGAGCATATCCAATGCCGGAACAGCAACCATCAAGGCACGGCACGGGGGGAATACCATGTACCTGCCCGACAGCACCCAGGCACTGCTGACCGTGAACAAGGCTCCCCTGGATGCCATTGCAGACAATAAGACGAAAATCTACGGAGAGATCAATCCTCCCCTGACGATTTCCTATTCCGGTTTTGTCCTGAATGAAAACAGTTCGGTGATCGATACATTGCCGTATGCCGTTACGAATGCGACAATCCTGAGCAACGTCGGCACCTATGTTATTACAGCGACCGGCGGGGCCGACAACAATTACGCGATCAACCGGGTTAACGGCATGCTGGTCATCAACAAACTGATCATTCAGGTAACATCGAACCCGTCAATATGCAACGGCGACACCCTGGCGGTCGGCAACAGCATTTACACTGCAGCCGGGACTTACATTGACACCCTCTATTCCGCCAATATTGACACCATCGTGACGACAAACCTGACGGTCAACCCTGTTTTTGCATTCATTGAGAACCATGGCATCTGCAACGGGGCAACATACAACTGGCACGGCAACAGTTATACGACTGCAGGAACCTACACGGCAAACTATACCACCATCCATGGATGCGACAGCATTTACACCCTGAATCTCGCGGTCAATCCTGTGTATGCCTTCACCGAAAACCACAGCATCTGCAGCGGGGAGACCTATACCTGGCAGGGAACGGACTATACAACTGCCGGGACTTACTCGGCAGGATATACAACCATGTACGGATGCGACAGCGTTTACACGCTGAATTTAACTGTAAATCCTGTGTATGCCTTCACCGAAAACCACAGCATCTGCAATGGAGAGACCTACAACTGGCAGGGAACAGGGTATACAACGTCAGGGACATACACCGCGGGCTATCCAACCATCTCCGGATGCGACAGCGTTTACACCCTATATTTAACCGTAAATACCGTCCCAACGGGGGTTACTGTCACCGGAATTACGATTACGGCCGATTCAACAGCCGATGCATACCAGTGGATCGATTGCGGGAACGGGTTCATCCCTGTTAACGGCGCGGTATATCAAAGCTTCACGGCAACGGTGAACGGCGATTATGCCGTCATCATCACCCGGGGCCTTTGCTCCGACACTTCGGTGTGTGTGCCAGTCACCACCGTCGGAATCGAGCCGGCCAGCCGCATCAAAACGATCAGGATTTACCCCAACCCCGTTTCTGCGGCATTGACGATTGAACTGACGGGCTATGAGAATCATACAAGCTTTGAAATATTCAATTCCATCGGCCAGCCTGTATCCGGGGGTGTGGTGACGGAGAAGGCTGTCGTGCAAACATTCGGTTTTGCTCCCGGTGTTTACGTGGTAAGATTGAAGAATGGCGATGCCGTTGATTTCAGGAAGTTTGTGAAGGAATAGCCGGAAGGAACCAGCCACCATGATAAAATATGTACTCGTTGTTTTTTGCTTCATTGCCGGCTATACGGGCCTCGGCCAGACAATTTTCACCCAGGATTTTTAAAGTGCATGGACCCTGCCACCAACCTTGTCCCCGGCCTGGAGCGGAACCAATTCATCAAATAACGCCTGGCATCAAAGTGCCTTTATTACCGGCTGGTCAAGTTCCTCAGGGACCTATGCTCCGCCGGGGGCCAATGGCACCGCCGCTTCCGCGAGGTTTCACTCGTATGATGCTTCATCCGGAACCTCTGGTGATTTCATCACCCCTGTCATCGACCTATCCGCCAATGCAGCGGGAACTCTGCAACTTGATTTTTTCCACATCAATACCTCCGGAACCGACGTTTTAAGGGTATATGTTTCGGACAATGGCGGGTCCACATGGTCGGCTGCGCTGGCACCTTCGCCCATCGGTGTTTCCGGCGCATGGACCTTAAAATCGGTCCCCCTTCCGGGTAATTCAGCTGCAACAAAGATCAAATTCACAGCCACCAGTGACCATGGGATAACGGACATCGGGATCGACGAAATCAAAGTTTTCGTGCCTGTGCCTGCCGATGCCCCCCCGGTAAGTTTCACTGCAACCGACATTTCCGCTACAGGCATGACGATCGGCTGGACGGACAATTCCACCAATGAAACCTCATTCAGGGTATACCGGTCAACAGACAACATCACCTTCACCCAGCAGAGCACCGATATTGCCTCCACCTCCACAGCAACAACCGGAACGGCATATTCACAGGTCCAGGCAGGGCTATTGCCCGGAACGGCATATTATTACAGAATAGCAGCTGTATACGAGAGCGAATCATCCTGTTTATCAGGCGCACAGGCAACAAACCAGTTGACTCCTGCCAATGCGCCCCCTGTCAGCTTTACCTTGACCGCAGTTTCCAATACGGGGATGACGGTCGGCTGGACGGATAATTCCACCAATGAAACATCCTTCAGGGTTTACCGCTCAACCGACAGCATCACCTTTACCAAGCAGGGCACCGACATAGCCTCCACCTCAACAGCAACAAGCGGAACGGCATATTTACAGGTCCAGGCGGGGCTTTTGCCGGGAACGATCTATTATTACCGGATAGCAGCTGTATATGAAAGTGAATCCCCATATTTAACAGGCTCCCAGGCTACAAACGGCATCGGGAATATTATTTCTTCGGGTTCAGGCAACTGGAGCTCAACAATCCCCGATTCGCCCTGGCCAGGCGGCGTGGTGCCAAATTATGCCGACAATGTTACGATCGCTGACGGGAGTACAGTAAATATTGACATCACCGCTCCGACCTGCCGGGATTTAACAGTAGGACAGGGAGCATCCGGGATCCTGACATTTACAAGCGCCGCATCATCTACCTTAACCGTAAACGGCAGCATCACTGTTGCTGAGGGTGGCAATTTCAATGCGGGGAGCACGGCAACAATTGTTCACAGGATTTATATCGGCGGAAATTCCGCAACATCGGATAATCCGGGCAGTCTGACCGTCAACGGAACATTTGACATGTGGGCGACTGCCACAACAGGCCGGGCGAACGTCACCTTCTTTGGTATTCAGAATTC
>JBAXDH010000111.1:0-12522 GCA_037141055.1 bacterium
TTTTTTACCTGTCCCCAGGTTCCGTAACAATAAAATTTGCTTTAATGAGCCCATAGGTATCCGTTTTCCAGCCATTGAGTTTGTCTTTTTAGTTACTCAGAAAGTAGTGATCTTTCAGATAAACTAAAATTGTCCTCAGGGGGTCACTATGCCGGAATGGCAGCGTATTGAATCAAAACACAGGGGTCACTATGCCGGAATGGCATTGCCATCTGTGCGGAGGCAAAGCGCAGCACGTTCATGATTAACACGCTCATATTCTATCCCTTATAAAATAAAGAGATAAAATGGGCACAACTCAAAAAAGAGGGGGGTCACTATGGCCGGAATGGGGGGTCACCTTGCTCCGGAATGGGGGGTCACTATGCTCCGGAATATACAAGAAGAACAGACAATCTGGTTTTGGGTCCACAACGGGTCATCCTCAAAGGAATACTACCACACTGGAAGTCTATGACCTGTCGGGCAGGAAACTCTATGAAAAGGAAATTCTACACGCTCAAAACACATTGGAGATCAATGTTTCCCAATGGCCACAGGGCATGTACAATTTCATTCTCCGGTTTAATATGCAGACTGTGGCAAGTGAAAAGGTGGTGGTTCAATGATGAAAAGGGGTTACCTCTCCGGCCGCATCTGCGGGAAGAACAACACATCCTGGATGGATTGTGAATTGGTCATGATCATGGTCAGCCGGTCGATGCCGATGCCAAGCCCGGCCGTTGGCGGCATGCCGAATTCCAGGGCCCTGAGGAAATCTTCATCGAGAACCATGGATTCATCGTCGCCGCGCTTTCCGAGCTCAAGCTGCGCTTCAAACCGCTCCCGCTGGTCGATCGGGTCGTTCAGTTCGGAAAAGGCATTGCAAAGCTCTTTTCCGTTGCATATCGCCTCAAACCGCTCCACCAGTCCCTCTTTGGTGCGGTGTTTTTTGGCAAGCGGCGACATCTCCACCGGGTAATCGGTGATAAATGTTGGCTGGATCAGGAATGGTTCGCATTTTTCGCCGAAGATCTGGTCGATAATCTTCCCTTTGGCCATGGTGCGGTCGATGGGCACATCCAGTTCCTTTGCGATGTTTCCCAGTTCTTCCTCCGACTTCCCGTCGATGCTGATGCCGGTGAAATGCTCAATGGCTTCGAACATGGTGAACCGTTTCCAGGGGCGCTGGAAATTGATCATGTTTTCACCGACTTTCACTTCCGTGGTTCCGTGCAGGTCAATGGCGATCTTCTCCACCATCTCCTCCACCAGGTTCATCATCCATTCATAATCCTTGTACGCGACATACAGTTCGATCTGGGTGAATTCGGGATTGTGAAACCGGTCCATTCCTTCGTTGCGGAAATCTTTCGAAAACTCATACACTCCGTCGTACCCGCCAACGATCAGCCGCTTCAGGTAAAGCTCGTTGGCAATCCGGAGGTACAGGGTCATATCCAGGGTGTTGTGAAAGGTTTTGAACGGCCTGGCGGCGGCGCCTCCGTACAATGGCTGCAAAATCGGGGTTTCCACCTCCAGGTACGATTTGGCGTTCAGGTAACTCCGCATCGAATTCAGCAGCATGTTGCGTTTTACAAAGACATCGCGAACTTCAGGATTCACGATCATGTCGACATAGCGCTGGCGGTACCGTTGTTCCGGATCGGTAAATGCATCGAACACCTCATCTTCCTTTTCTTTCACAATCGGAAGCGGCCGGAGCGATTTGCTGAGCAGCGTGAGTGATTTCACATGGATGGTGATCTCACCCATCTGGGTGATGAAAACATAGCCCGTCACACCGATGATGTCGCCGATGTCAAGCAGTTTTTTGAATACGGTGTTGTAAAGGGTTTTATCTTCCCCGGGACAGATATCGTCGCGTTTCACATAGAGCTGGATCCTGCCGCTTTCATCCTGGAGTTCGACAAACGAAGCAGCTCCCATGATGCGCCTGCTCATGATCCGCCCGGCAATGGTTGCCTGCTGGTAAAGGGTGTTATCTGATGGGTAGTTCGTTTTTATTTCAACAGCTTTCACATTGACCTCAAACGTTTCCGGCGGATAAGGGTTGATGCCAAGCCTGATGATCTCATTCAGTGAATTTCTTCGTATGGTTTCCTGTTCGGTTAATCCTGTCGTCATGTTGCCAGATTTTCGGCAAAGATACGGATTTAGCCCAAAACATCATGGAGGATGTGATGCGACTGCATGCCCCTGAAACCGGGAAGATGGAGCTGGTAATAGCGGAGGATGATTTCGAGAATACGGTTCCGGGATTCGGGATTCGGGATACGAGATTCGGGATGCGGGATTTCGCTATTTCGCCATTTCGCCATTTTACTATTTGATGTTGTCTCTTCAAGCAAATGGTGCAACAGCCGGCTGTTTTCCCCTTCGAGATAGTCCGTATGGCCAGGATACGAGCCTTGAAATATGCCTTCTCGCAAGTTGAAGACGTGTAAACTGGAGGAATAATTGTTCTGCGGGAAAATGCCCAGATAATGCATCAGCCGGAACGCAAAAAGGAGATGGAAATCAGAGACGGAATCTTCCGTGGCATCCAGTCTCAGGCAGGTCTGCCACAGAAAATCAAACAGGTCGGGGTTGGCTTCTTCCTCCCGGATGGCTTTATACACCAGTTCGTTGATGAAAAGTGCGACGGAACTTTTACGGATGTCGAAGGGAATCGTTTTAAAGGGAATGGCCAGGCGCACCTCCTTTACCGATTGCAGCGACTGGTTTTCCTTGTGATAAACCACCAGGTCGAGCAAGGTCATCGCCTGGAACAGCCCGGGCCTGGTCTTTGATTTTGCACTGCGGATCCCTTTGATCAGATAGGACCGGATCCCGAAAAGTTCAGTATAAATTTTAACGATTACACTCGTTTCTGAATATTTGATGGTATGAAAAACGATGCCTTTTGTCGAATGAAGCATCAGTTGATGATGAGAATTTTTGTGACAACTTTCTGCGAGGCATTGTCATCGGATGCAAAAACCAGGTAAACCCCGCACCGGGCTTTCTTCCCGTCGAAATTTTTCCCGTTCCAGATTGCCTGGCCGCCTTCGGCACGGGTTGAATAAACCAGGGTTCCGTTGACATCGGTAATCCTGACCTGGGCGTTGTTCACAAGCCCTTTTACCGCGATATAGCCTTCAAAATCCTCCCGCACGGGGTTCGGGAAGGCATACACGTTCTCGTTGGTTTCGCCACCCGGTGTGGCAGGTGCGCGGAAGGAGAGCACGCCTTTGTCGGTGGCAAAAAACACATCACCGTCTTTGTTCAGCGCGATGCATGTAATGCGATCGGAAAGCAGCGGGCTGTTTTCCGCGGTAAAGTGATAAATTTGTTTTGTGCCGTCCTCGGAAAAAAGGAACACGCCGCCCCTGTCGGTACCCACCCATTTCTGGTTGGCCCCGTCAATGGCAATGGAAGTCACGGTTTCATTTTCCAGTAAATATTGTACGTAGCCTCCCTCGGTGACCAGGATTCGCTGGGCGTCGAAATTATATCCGCTGAAAACATTTTCGGGGGAGTAAAAAACGGCGATGCCTTTTTCGGTGCCGATCCAGATCTCTCCCTTGAGATCTTCGGCCATGGTGTACACGGTTGTTCCCGGGATGTTCCCGCTACCCACAGCGGAATTCAACAGGGCAGACCGGTCGTCAGCCGGGTTTTCCGGTGTATTGTTGTCATCAAACACCATGATGGAATTCGGGTTCATGTTTCCGTAACGCATCTGGATCCATTTCTGGCCGTGTTTGTCGACCAGGATCTGGCCCAGGTCGTTTTCATTCACAATGGGGATGTTGAAGCCGGTCCAGGCGTTGCCTTTCTTCATCGACAGGCAGCTGTTGTTATGAGAAGTTACGACCCACAGGTTGCCCTTTGAATCGTATGCTATTCCCCCCACCCGGATATCCGACGTGTCGGAGGCGGAATGATTGCGCAGGGTGCTGTTGCCATACGTAAACCGCCTGATAACAGAATCATTGTACATCTCAAGTAAACCGGTTCCGTAGGTTCCGGCGAAAACATGTCTGCCGTCGTTCGGATCGATGGCGATGGTAACGATATCGTGCGTTCCACCCATCACAGGATTGTTGTATGCGGATAAATTTTTCCAGTCGGTGTTGTTGAAGTGATAGACCTGCGGCTGGATGTAAATCGGGATGAATGAGCCGTCGCGGCCTCCCGGTGCAATATACAGGTCGTTCCCCCTGCTGGTCATGCTGAAAGCCAGGGCCGTGGAAGGGCCGCTGAGGTTCACATGATTTGACACAAAAGTCGCCGGGTTGTAACTCGACAGCCCCGCATAGGTTTCACCAACCCAGATCAGGCCGTCCTTGTCGGCAATGGCAACCTGCGGGTATTGCGTGTTGGGCACAGTGGTAAACAGGCCAAGGCTGGTATTGAACACTTTCACGATGTAGTTGTACGAAACCAGCAGGTACCTGTCGTCAGACGCGAGGTGCATCACAGGGATGTAAAATTCCTGCGTCCATCGCTGCCAGGCTCCGCCGGAATAGGTACAGATGGTGTCGGAGGTGGCCGAAGCAACCCGTTTGTTGACGAAAACTCTGCCGGCGAAAAAGGTGATCGTATTATAAAGGGCGGTGGTATCAATCCGCGCATCTTTGTGCCAGGAGGCGAAATTAGCCAGGTTCGGATCCTTCACCCAGGCTTTGTAAATACCTTTTTCAGAGGCGGCGAACAGGGTATCATTCTGATCCTTCGTCATGGCCATCACATTCACCTGGCTCCCGTCTTTGCCGATGTAATAAGTATCGCGTATCTCCTCCTTGCTGATGTCGAGCACCACGATGCCGAACCCGCACGACAGGTAAGCGTCCTTCCCGATAAAAAAGATGCTGTTGATCGTTTTATTCCCGAGGATGGGTTTGCGCTTTATATCTGAAATGTTGATGATGGAATTTTCCTTGATCAGGTCGATGTTCGCGTTGCTGTATGCGATTACCAAAGTTTTATATTCCTTGCTGTAATTGATGCTGCTGATGCCGATATCGGAAAGCCCTGAAATTTTGGTGATCCTGACAACACTGTTGTCCTCCTTGTCAATATAAAAAACGGCATACGGAGTGGAGGCATAGATCCTCGTCCCGGCATCGGTTACGGAGTTGACGAGCGTGTACGGTAGCTGATCACGCCACTGGCCGATGGGAACCTGTTGTGCTGAGAGTTGGTTGTATCCTGAAACGATGAAAAGAGAAACGAGGAGGTAACGAAAAAGTTTCATGTATGCCGGTTTTCTGAAATGAACAATGGGACATTCAAAGTAACTGATTTTTTAAGGATTTATTGTAGAAAACCCTTCCGGCGTTATACTGAATCTTGGCAGGTTTGCAATCCCAAAGCTGCTTAGATTCAGTTATACTGAGCGTTTGAGTTTGCTTTTCTTTGCAAACTCAAGTAGCCGAAGTATACAAAATCATTCCGGCGGCAACAGTTTCATTGGTAGCTTCATCGATGAGGATCAGGCTGCCGGTAATCCGGTTGGTTGTGTATGGGTCAAAGCACAGCGGTTTGGTGGTGCGCAGCCGGATACGGGCAATATCGTTCATCCGGATGGTTTTATTTTCCGTGAGATGCTCCAGCGTGCTGATGTTTAACACGTAATCGATATCCTGTATGATGCAGCGCACATCCTTTGTGGTGTGTTTCAGGGCATATTTCCCGTGAAGCGCAAGGGGCTTCTGGTTCATCCAGCAAATCATGGCGGTGATGTCACAACTTTCGTGCGGAACATCGCCGATCCCGGCAATCATGTCGCCGCGGCTCAGGTCGACATCGTCTTTCAGGGTAAGGGTCACCGACATCGGGGCATGGGCCTCGCCGAGCGGGCCCGAAAGCGTGTCGACCGAGGTGATTTCAGTTTCAATCCCGCTGGGAAGCACGGTAACTTTATCGCCGGGATGAAAGAACCCGCCGGCCACCCTGCCGGCATAACCCCGGTAGTCGTGGAATTCATCCGATTCAGGCCTGATGACGTACTGAACAGGGAAGCGCGGATGTTTCAAATCATGATCCTGGCTGATGGGTATTGTTTCCAGGTGATGCAGCAGGGTTCCTCCGTCGTACCAGGGCATTTTTACGGACGGCGTCACCACGTTGTCACCTTTCAGGGCGCTGATGGGGATAAAGCGCATATCCTGGTCGGGAAACACCTGGCTGGCAAAGGCCTGGAAATCATTCCGGATGGAAAGATAGACATCCTCGCGGAAATCCATCAGGTCCATTTTATTGATGCAAACGATGATGTGCGGAATCCCGAGGAGGGATGCGAGGAATGCATGGCGGTGGGTTTGTTCGATCACGCCGTTCCTTGCGTCGATCAGCACGATGGCGGCATTGGCCGTAGAGGCACCGGTAACCATGTTCCGGGTATACTGGATGTGCCCCGGCGTGTCGGCAATGATAAATTTGCGTTGCGGTGTGGCAAAATAGCGGTATGCCACGTCGATGGTAATCCCCTGCTCCCGTTCGGCACGCAGCCCGTCGGTGAACAGCGCCAGGTTGAGATGTTCGCTGCCTTTTTGAATACTTGCCCGTTTCACGGCGTCGAGCTGGTCCTCGAAAATAGATTTGCTGTCGAATAAAAGCCGGCCGATCAGGGTGCTTTTACCGTCGTCAACACTTCCTGCCGTCGTAAAACGCAGCAGTTCCATGTCAAGATATGCTTTGGATGAGAACGTCCGCTCCATTAAAAATATCCCTCCTTTTTACGGTCTTCCATGGCGGCTTCCGACCGCTTGTCGTCATACCGGCCGCCGCGCTCGGTGACCCGTGTGGCGGCAATTTCCTGGATGATGTCTTCAACGGTGTCGGCGGTTGACAAGGTCAGTCCCGTGCAGGAGATGTCGCCGACAGTACGGCAGCGCACTCTCCTGTATTCGACCGTCTCCGATGGTTTCATTTCCATGAACGGGGCTGCAGCGAGCCATACGCCGTCGCGGTAAAAAACGTCGCGTTCATGCGTGAAATAGATGCTGGGAAGATCGATGTTTTCGGCAAGGATGTATTGCCATACGTCCATTTCGGTCCAGTTGCTGATGGGGAAAACCCTGAAATGTTCGCCCATCCGTTTTTTTCCGTTGAACATATACCACAACTCCGGCCGCTGATTTTTCGGATCCCACTGCCCGAATTCGTCACGGTGGGAAAAAAAACGCTCTTTCGCCCTCGCTTTTTCTTCGTCGCGCCGGGCTCCCCCGATGGCTGCGTCGAATTTGTGCGTTTCGATGGCATCCAGCAAAGTCACCGTCTGCAAAACGTTCCGGCTGGCGTTGATCCCGGTTTCCTCCACAGCCCTGCCATTGTTGATAGATTCCTGGACGGAGCCCACCAGCAGGCGTGCGTTGACCGAACGGGCCATGCGATCCCTGAATTCGATGGTCTCGGTGAAATTGTGGCCGGTATCGATGTGCAGTAAAGGAAATGGAATTTTTGCCGGAAAAAAGGCCTTGCGCGACAGGTGGACCAGCACGATGGAGTCTTTTCCACCCGAAAAGAGCAGAACGGGGCGCTCGAACTGGGCCGCTACTTCCCGTAAAACGTAGATTGCTTCAGACTCCAGTTCATTCAGGTGAGTCAGATGATAGTTGCCCATGGCTTGCTGTACCTCCTAAGATTTGCCAAAGATCCGCTGGAGCAGTGTCTTGTTTTTGTTTGACGATTCCTTGTCATCCGAGTAATACCCGTATCCATACCCGTATCCATAACCCGAGCCGTAGCCGTATCCATACCCGTAACCGTAACCATAGCCGTAACCATAGCCGTAAGAACTCCGGTTGAGTTTAACGTCGTTGATCAGGATGGCAAGGTTCGAAATATTCCGCTGCTCCATGTCATGGATGATTGAGCCGAATATTTTTTTATGGGTAAAACCCTGGCGCACCAGGAACAGGTTGGCATCTGCATGTTTCATCAGCAGAAAGGCATCCGTGACAAGGCCAACCGGCGGGGTGTCGATGATGATGTAATCGTAAATTTCTTTCAGTTGGGCAAACATCTCGGAACACTTCAGCGAAGCAATGAGTTCCGCCGGATTCGGGGGGATGGGACCCGCCATGATGATATCAAGATTGTCGATGCCCGAAACCTGGATGATGTCTTCCAGTTTGCTTTTGCCGATAATGTAAGAACTGATGCCCTCCGTATTGGTGAGGCCGAAGTCCTGGAAAATCTTAGGCTTGCGCAAATCAAAACCCATCAAAAGCGTCTTTTTGCCATACAGGGCGAAAATGGAAGCGAGGTTGATGGAGATATATGTTTTACCGGCACTTACCATGTCGGCAGTGATCAGAACGGTCTGTTTTTCCTTTCCCTGGAGAAGGTAGTTTATGTTGGTTCTGACGGACCGGAATGATTCGGCAATGGTTGATTTCGGCGAATCGATGACCACCACGGTGCTCGGCTTGTCGCTGTGGATCACGTGGCCCACAATCGGCAGTTTGGTGAGCCTTTCAACATCTTCACGCTCCATGACCTTGTCGTTGAAATAGTCCTTACCGAGGATATAAATAATCGGAACCAGGATTCCAAGGATCAACGCGATGATGTAATTCAGTGTTTTCTTGGGAAACACGGGCGAAAGTCCGAGCGCGGAGGCTTCATCCACAACTTCGTTGTCGGAAAGGTTTGCAGCCAGGGAAATCTGGGCTTCCGAACGTTTTTGCAGCAAATAGGTATAAATGGCGTCGGTAAGTTTGAATTTCCGTTCAATACCGAACAGGACACGCTGTGTTTCAGGAAGGTTTCCGATGCGGCCGTTGATCACGCTCACGCGGTCATTGATCTCCTTTAACGCAATGTCATTCGAGTTGATGGCGCTTTTTACATTTTCATACAGGGCATTCTTGGTGGTGGCAATCTGCAAATCGATCGCCATCAGGCTCGGGTTTTTTGATTTGGAATATTGCGATGTCTCCGTCCGCTTCATGTACAGAGCGGTCAGCTGCATGGTCAGATCATTCAATACGGTATTTTCAATGCCCATGGAAGCGGGAACGATCAGTTCATCGAACTTCTGGTTCTTCTCGATGTATTCCTTCATGTTCTGAAGGTATTTCGATTTAACCATCACTACCGCCTTCTCGTCCTGAAGCTGCATCATCTTTTCGAAAACCTGTTTTGCCTCGTCGTTCAGGTTCATGATCTCCTTGTTGGTCCTGAAAAGCATCAGGGCTTTTTCTGAGGCATTGAGGGAATCGGTAATGCCACGCAGCTCATTGTCGATGAACGAAATGGTGCGGGAAGCTACCACGTTTTTCTTTTCCAGCCCCTTGGCCAGGTACTGTTTGGTGAGATTGTTCAAAAATTCAGCCAGCTTGTCGACATTGCCGCCCTTCAGCTTGATTTCAACGATGGAAGCCTCCTTGTTGATCGGCTCGATGTTGAAAGATTTGAATTCCGAAACCAGCCCGTCATAATCCTTGAAAATGAAAGAGAACGATTTTTTCAGGTCTGCCTTCTCATCGAATTTGTCATTCAGAACGACTTTGAACTTGAAATTCTTTGTCTGGATTTCCTTGCCAAAAGAATAAGTCTCGTCCGTAAAAATGTTTTCCTTGCGGTCCTCAATGGTTTTCCTGGTGGAAAAATTGAAAAACTTTATGGCCTCATCATTTGTTTCAAGTTTGAACGTGTCTTTCGAAAGCATTTTCAGTTTGAAATACATGTTGACCGGTTGCGGGAAAGTGGTGTCCATGATCACGACAAACGGGCTGTCCTTGTAAAGCTCTTTCGTTACAAAATTGTTTTCGATAAAGTAGGAAACTTCAAAGCCGATTTTGGTGACCGTCCGGTAGGTGAGGGTATATGACGACAGGATGCCGATTTCATTCTGCAGGTTCTGCATGTTGTTGAAAAGCCCCATGCCCAGCAGGTCCTGCGGATTTATCTTGTTCTCCGATTTGTCTTTCACCAGCACGGTTGTCTTAACCTCATACACCTCCTTGGTATATTTGTTGAAGATAAAAGCGACAATGAGCGCAATGAAAATGGTGACGGCAAAGAAATACCAGTAACGGTAAAATTTAAATAGAATGATTTTGTAATCAACAGACTGTTGCTGCTGGTTTATATCCTGAAGATTCTCGTTCACGGGAAATATTATTTTGGTTTAATGTAATTGATCAGCAATAATGCAGTGGTAAGAGAGGCGAGTATAATGGCCCATGGGAAAGTTGATCCCAATCCCCACCGCTTGTAACCAAGAGGCGAAACATAAATAATGTCGTTCGGTTGGAGGTAATAGTATGGTGAGCTCAGAATCTGATCACTTGTGAGATCGAGGTAATGCACCTGCGAACCACCGGATACCTGGCGGATCAGCGCCACCCTGTTGCGGTTGGCAAACTCGGTCATGTCTCCGCCCAGCGAGATGGCCTCAAAGATGTTCATTTCATCCTTGTAAATGGTGAATTCACCCGGACGCATGACCTCACCGACCAGGGTTACCCTGAAATTGACCAGCTTGACCACAATGGTGATCTCTTTCAGGTATTCGCCAACCAGCTGCTGTAAAATCGTTTTGATCTCGTAAACGGTCAAACCCTTGACGTATACTTTGCCCACGATCGGAAAATCGATGTTGCCGTCGTCATTTACACTGTAGCTGTTCAGGTATATCGATGCGTCGTTGGCGTAATCGTTATAGGAACTTGTTCCGGACTGCTTGTTAAAAAAGATGAACGCTTTTTCATCCAGGGCGAATACACGCACATAGAGGTTGTCTTTTACCTGGATTTTGTAATCGGCATTTCGTTTGGAGGCGCTGAAGGAGGCGGTATCCTTTTCCTGCTGTTTTTGGAGATATTTTATTTTTTTCTGGGGGACGCAGGAAGACAGCAAAACCGTAATTAATAGCATAAAAAATGCAGGTTTTGTGACTAGCGCAACTATTTTTTTCATATAGGACTGGAATTGAAGGCGCAAAAGTACGTATTATTTTTCAAATCGAAAATTCCGAGATGTTTGCCGATCCTGATATTTACCTAAAATCAGACAACATTTCCCAATAAAGTCGCAGAAGTCGCACCGGTGATTTTCACCATGACATATTCACGCGGTCCCGATGAGGTTTTTGTGAAAACGGCAACCTTGTTCTGGGAATTCCTGCCAAAATACTGGTTGTCAGATCTTTTAGATTTTCCTTCGATCAGCACTTCGAATATATTCCCGATATCTTTCCGGTTATTGGCAAGGGAGAGTTGCTGCTGAAGGTCAATGATTTCCTTCAGCCTGCGATCCTTTACATCTTCGGGCACGTTGTCTTTCAGGGTGTCGGCTGCCAGGGTTTGCGGCCGCTCCGAATATTTGAACATGAATGCGGAATCATAACCCACCCATTCCATCAGTGAGAGCGTTTCGCGATGGTCTTCCTCCGTTTCATCGCAAAACCCGGCGATGATATCCGTGGTGATGGCGCAGCCCGGGATTATCTTCCTGATGGCCCCGATGCGTTCGCGGTAATCCTCACGGGTGTATTTGCGGTTCATCAGGTCGAGCATGTGATTGCTTCCCGACTGAACCGGAAGGTGAATGGCCTTGCATAAATTGGGATACCGCGCAATCGTGTGCAGCAGTTCGTCGGAGATATCTTTGGGATGGGAGGTGGCAAACCGGATGCGCATCAGCGGGTTCACGCCGGCAACCTGCTCAAGCAGGCCTGCAAAGCTGATGTTGTGGTCGCCGGTATTCCATGAATACGAGTTTACGTTTTGCCCGAGAAGCGTCACCTCGCGATATCCCCTTTCAAACAGGTCACCGGTTTCACGCACGATGGAGGCCGCGTCCCTGCTGCGTTCCTGTCCGCGTGTGGATGGAACCACGCAGTAGGAACAATAATTTTCGCATCCCCGCATGATCGAAATGAATGCCGAAACACCATTTGAATCAAGTCTTACAGGGGTGATGTCGGCATATGTTTCATCGGCCGACAGGATGGTATCGATCGCCTTGCGGCCGGTTCCAACCTGCTCCAGGAGTTGCGGCAGATGACGGTATGAGTCGGGGCCGGCAATAATGTCGAGCAGTTGTTCCTCTTCCATCAGGGCCTTTTTGGTGCGGTCGGCCATGCATCCCAGCAACCCGATGGTCAGATCCGGGTTCTTTTTGCGCAACGATTTGAAAAAAAGCAATCTTTTCCGCACCCGCTCCTCTGCATTTTCACGGATGGAACAGGTGTTGATAAAGATGATCCCGGCCGACTTCAAATCATCGGTATATTGGTATCCATTGTCTTTTAAAATCGATGCAACAATCTCACTGTCAGAAAAATTCATCTGGCATCCGTAGGTCTCTATATATATATTGTTATTTTCTTTCACGAGGATGTATTACCTTTTGGCCTGATGGCCGATTAAGCATAAAAAAGAGGGGCAAAGGTAAGGATTAACTTTATTGTAGTACTTTTGCACCCGATTTTGAGCACAAAACAACGTATTGAATGACAAAGAACTTAGTAATTGTTGAGTCTCCGGCCAAGGCCAAAACCATTGGCGGGTTTCTGGGGAA
>JBAXDH010000112.1:0-12035 GCA_037141055.1 bacterium
GCAAATGCACCGACAGGTCCGGGCCTTATAACCGTGAACGGCATGAACCTGGAATGCGGCATCGGCCCTGTTTCAACTCATTCCGTTACGATCAACCCGTTTGCCTCGCCCACTGTTACAGGGGCCGCTTCTGTGTGTGTCGGAACCACGGGAAGCACCTACACCACCCAGGGAGGACAAATAAATTACCTGTGGAATGTTTCTGCAGGTGGTTTTATCACTGCCGGAGGCGGTATCGCTAATAATTTTATCACAGTGACCTGGAATACTGCCGGTGCTCAAAGCATATCCATAAATTACACCGATGCGATAACAGGCTGCACAGCCAGCACCCCGTTCGTTTATACTGTTACCGTGCATCCGCTGCCAGTGCCGTCGAATACCGGCAACACCGACGTATGCGAAGGAACGACCGGCGTCGTGTACACAACCGAACCAGGCAAACTCGCATACACATGGTCGGTTTCCGCCGGGGGGAACATCACAGCAGGGGGCGGCACGTCAGACCATACGGCAACCGTTACCTGGAATACGGCAGGACCACAAACTGTTTCAGTCGGATACACTGACAATGTAACCAATTGCGCTTCTGCAACTCCGACGGTGGTCAATCTGACCGTTAAACCACTCCCGGTGCCGGTAATCACGGGTCCGAATGATCTTTGTGCCGGAACCGCCGGAAATATATACACTGCCGACCCCGGAAAACTCAATTACACATGGACGGTTTCAGGAGGCGGAAATATTACCGCCGGCGGCGGAACAACAAATTCCACGGTCACAGTAACATGGAACACCCCCGGGCCACAGACTGTCACCGTGAATTACACCGATAATGTTACCGGATGTACGGCTGCCACACCGACCATTTATCCGGTCAATATCAAACCACTTCCCGTGCCGGCCCTCAGCGGACCAAATACGGTTTGCATCAACACGCCGGGTCCTGTCTACACGACCGACGCAGGAATGAATGCCTACACCTGGGCCATCGTTCCGCCATCGGCGGGCACCATAACCTCCGGATCAACGACAAATACGGTGAACGTTACATGGGCCCAGCTCGGAATTCATTCGATTACCGTTAATTATACGCACAACATCACCGGATGCACCGCGGCGGCGGCAACTACTCAAACAGTGACCGTCAATACGCTGCCGGTTCCAACGATTTCCGGAGCGGCAGCCATCTGTTCGGGAATCCCGACCACCTACACAACGCAAATCGGGCCGACAAACTATATTTGGACCGTTTCTGCCGGCGGAACGATTGTTTCGGGGGGGACACCTGCAGACCACACGGTTACGGTGAACTGGACCGCACCCGGTGCACAAAGCGTCAGCGTCAATTATGCCATCGGAACAGGCTGTACTGCACTGACTCCGACAGTGTACCTGGTTACGGTGAACCAATCCACTCCTCCGGTCATCAGCGGTTTGAATGCGATCTGCGAAACCAATTCCACCATTTATACGACACAGGCAGGAATGACGGCATACTCCTGGGTCCTATCCCCCGGGGGAACCTTTATCTCCCCGGTCACGGGAAATTCTGTCACCGTATTATGGAATACTCCCGGTGCCCGGTACATTGATGTCAATTTTACCAACGGGTTTGGATGCACCCCGGCTTTACCGACGCGATATAATGTTACCGTCAATGCACTCCCGGTTACAACCATCACCCAGGGACCTGGTCCTGCATGCCAGGCAGCCGCACATGTTTACCAGGTACCTGCTGATCCGTCATGCACATTCACCTGGTCGGTTGTTCCCGCAGGTAACGGTATCATCAGTTCGGGACAGGGCAACAGCACTGCAACCATCGACTGGGTCATTGCCGGTAACAGTACCGTCAATGTAACCGGAACCAACAGTACAACAGCCTGTTTTACCATAGGCAGTTTTCCTGTAACTGTTCACCCCGCCCCTTCACCTTCATTTTCTGCATGTTTCGATATTAAAACAACATCAACGGCTAAAAAATTCACCCTCCGCGGTGCAACTCCTTACCTTCCCGTCCAGGGAGTTTATTCGGGCAGCAGGGTCAGTTACAATTCCGGATCCGGATACTACGAGTTCGATCCTTTCGGCGCCGGTCCGGGGGCTTACCCGATTATCTACACATTTACAAACAATTATGGCTGTGTTACATCCACACCGGCAGTCACCATCACGGTAGTCAATTCCACTTTCAGCTGTGGCAGTGACCTGACCGACGTCAGGGATGGGAAAAAATATAAAACCTCGGTCATTGGAGGGAGATGCTGGATGAAGGAAAACCTCGCCTATGGCACCATCCTGTCGCCTGAATCCATGTCGCAAACGGACAACTGTATTCCTGAAAAATACTGCCTTGCATCGGATGCAACGTGCACAACCTACGGAGGACTTTACCAATGGGATGAACTGATGGCGTATTCCTTCACCTCGGCAAACCAGGGATTATGCCCCCCTGAATGGCACGTTCCCAGTGAAACTGAATGGCAAACGATGATCAATGCCATCAGCACCGGGGTAACACCTCCGGCGAACGGAGTTGCAGGCAGTTTCCTTAAGGATATTTTCCTCAATCCGGGTTTCCTTTCCGTGACGAAAGGGATTTACTACCTTAACAACACATGGTCCTATACATCGGGGGTACTCTCAGGAACCATGTACTGGACTGCTACTCCGAATGGTGCTGATCGCAGTGTTGCACGCGGCGTCAACTCAATCAATCCGAGCACTTCAAAATATCCGGGAAGCCGTGAAAATGCCTTTTCGGTAAGGTGTGTCAAAGATTAGGTATTTTTCCGGGTTGTTAGGTTGAAAAAAATCATACCTTTATAGCCGGAAATCAGATTTTCAGTTGATTGGGGCAGTTTGTTAAATTCCGCATAGACTTCAGAATGGTTAAATTTACCCGGTTCCTGTCAGTTATTCTCTGCGCCCTTGCCATGAATACTTATGGAGAAGGCACCAAGGAATTAAGGCCCAGTTCAGGGGTTTATGCCGACCTCTATATCTCCGGCACGGGTGCGACCGCATTCGCAAAAGCGGGATGCCTTGAAAAATACAGGTTAAACATCCATGTTTCAGCTGTTGGGGAAACAATACTTTTCGGATTTCATTACAGGACCGGGACCTCAAACTATACCCTGAAAAAACCGCACAATGCAGGCGTGGCAATTACGGGAGCATGTCCCACCTCCGGCGCAGGATATATCGTTGATTACAACCAGGCTGTTATCGGGCCCTACCCCGGTTCCTTCGGATATACGCCTATTGCTTACGTGGTAACAAACATTGCCGACACCGGTGATTATTATATTGAGTTTTCCAACAACCCAAGCTTTTCAGAATTTGACATTCAGGTTGTTACGGGTGTAAACACCCCTGCACAACCTTATGATGCCTTGAATGGCCGGGTATGGTCGGGGGCCTGGCAACTGTATGCAGACCTCAACACCAGTCCCAGGCAAAAATTCTCAGGGAAATTGTACATTTTTTCAGATGACGGGATCGTAACCAGCTGCAGGTTCGACCAGGCATCGGTGGGCCTTTTTTCTATTTTCTGCAATCCTTACGGATGTCTGAATACAGGGAATTTTGGCACAGACCGTCAGTCCAGATCAAACAACACATCCGGCACCTTTCCGGGGATTGCCCAATACCGGATCTTTCTGAACAATCCCGATATCGTTGCCTATCCCAGCGGCGTCTACGGTACTATGATCGGAACACCCACCATCATCCCCGATCCCGGATTTCCGCCGTGCAGCGGGGAAAAACTCATCGTCGTCAATGTTAATAAAGCCGGGAACGTAGAGATCCTGATCGATGTACCTTATGGAGACGCAACCTACGATGTTTCACTCTTTTCAAATGTTTTAAACGGGACGAACAACATCCCCTGGAACGGCAAGGACGGCCACGGAACGCCTGTTCCTGACGGGACCTTCCTCACCATTACAGTAACCTACGTAAACGGACTGACAAACCTGCCGATCTGGGACCAGGAACAAAATCCGAACGGATATTTCGTCACGCTGGAACGCCCGATAAATCCCTCGGTTTCCACCCCGAAAACCTACTGGGATGATTCGAATATCGGCGGCGGCAACTGCCCGGGAGGAAGTAACCTGGCCGGCTGCACTCCGGCTGCTTTCGGATGCCATACCTGGGCCAGCGACTGCCACGATAAAATGATCAACACATGGTGGTATTCGGCCAGTTCCAGCACTGCAAATATAGACATGTATCATACCGGCACACCTCCTCTTCCATCAGCACTTCCTCAATGGGGATGCGGCGCCGGGTGTACCATAAACCTTTCTGCATCAGTGGCAAACACACAGCAAACAGTAAGGTGGTGGGATCAGCCCACCGGCGGAAACCTGTTGTACACCGGGTCCCCGTACACGGTGATCCTCCCGGCAGTCGGTGTTTACCATTACTACGCTGAAGCATATAACCCTACATCTTCCTGCACAAGCACAGTAAGACTGGATGTCGTCGCAGAGGCAGTTGCGGTTCCTCCGGCACCGGTAGCATTGGGAGCGCCCTTTTACAGCTGCGGCCCCGGAACCGTTACGCTGGTTACGACCAATACGAACCCAAGTGTAAGGATTGACTGGTATGATGATGCAACACCTCCAACCAAGCTTGGATCAGGAAATTCCTTTACGACACCGATAATCGCCGCGACAACAACGTATTATGCCGAAGCCGTTGAATTCGGAAGTCCTGCCGGATGTTCGAGTGCAACACGCTCCCAGTTCATTGCAGAGGTGCGCCCTTCGCCGCAGAACACCAATCCCCAGCCTTCAGCAATCTGTACGGGAACCACTTTTGCCCTGGTGCTCACGGGCAGCCTGCCGGGAACGCTCCATTCATGGACTGCCACGTGCAACCCACCGGGAGCGGTAACAGGGTTTACCGCTACCCAGGCCCCTCCAATCGCAAGCATCAACGACCTGCTGCTCAACAGCACGACCGGCAATGCAACGGTCACATACACAGTGACTCCGCATTCGGGCAATTGCATCGGAACGCCCACAGACCTCACCGTAACGGTAAAACCTACGCCTCATTTTCTCAATACGGCACCGCTGCCAATTTGTGGTCTCGCACTTTTCAACATGCCCCTGATTTCTGATGTTACGGGCAGCGACTTCACCTGGACAGCAACCTGCTCCCCTGTGGGGGCGGTAACAGGTTTCACCGCAATCCAGGTAACCGGTGTAACGCTGATCAACGACATGCTCACGAATACTACGGCAGCTCCCGCGACAGTCACCTACTCGGTCACGCCTCATGCTTTCGGATGCGACGGGCCCCTCATCGATTACACGGTAACGTTGCAGCCAACGCCGCATCTCACAAATACGGCACCAACTGCGATCTGTTCAGAAAGCCCATTCACGGAACCCCTGCTATCCGATGTTTCAGGAACTGATTTCACATGGACTGCCACATCGGGTCCCGTTGGTGCGGTTACAGGTTTTACGGCCGTCCAGGCCATCCCGGCAGCCCTTATCGATGAGGCGATGCTGACCAATACTACTGCCAGCACGGCAACAGTAACCTACCACATCACCCCTCACGCGAACGGGTGCAGCGGACCGGTAACCGATTTCATTGTTACAGTAAAACCTACACCACATCTCACAAATTCCCCGCCATCAGCGGTTTGTTCCGAAGTATTATTCAATGTCGCCCTGTTGCCGGATGTCACGGGTGGAAATTTCACATGGACAGCCTCCTGCAGCCCTGCAGGTGCAGTAACCGGGTTTACTGCCATACAAAACAGCAATGTGACGTTGATAAATGAATCTCTGACCAATACAACATCTGCTTTTGCCTCTGTAACATATCACATCACCCCGCATGCCAACGGATGTGACGGTCCCGCCGCCGACTTAACCGTAACTGTAAATCCAACGCCTCATCTTGCCAACGGACCGCCATCCCCGATCTGTTCCGGAACAATCTTCAATGAGAACCTGGTACCGGATGTAACAGGAGGAACTTTCACATGGACAGCCACCTGCGCCCCTGTGGGAGATGTAACCGGCTTTACCGCGAACCAGGTGTTACCGGTAACCCTGATTAACGAACCGCTGACAAATTCAACAGCAACTTTTGCCACAGTGACATACCATGTTACTCCTCATGCCAATAATTGTCAGGGCGTACCTGCCGATTATACAATCACGATCAAACCGACTCCGCACCTTACCAATGGTCCCCCTCCGGCAATCTGTTCAGGAACCGTTTTTTCCTCGGTTCTGATACCCGATGTGACCGGGGGTGCATTCACCTGGACGGCCACATGCAGTCCTGCCGGTGCAATTACCGGCTTTACGGCTTCCCAAAACACCAACGTGACAACCATCAATGAACTGCTGACCAATACAACTTCCGCATTTGCAACCGTAACATATCACATCTCTGCACATGCCAACGGATGCGACGGCCCCGGCACAGATTATACAGTCACGGTTAAACCAACACCTCATCTCACCAATACAACACCGCCGGCGGTCTGTTCGGCCGGCACATTCAACACGACACTTCAGTCGGATGTTACCGGGGGAAGTTTCACATGGACAGCCACATGCAATCCTGCAGGAGTGGTAACCGGGTTTACTGCTTCACAGGTTGTCAATACGAACCTGATCAACGACATCCTTACCAGCAACAGCAATACTTTTGCAATGGTGACCTATCATCTTATACCTCATGCCAACGGCTGCAACGGACCGGCATCGGATCTCACGGTCACCGTAAACCCAACCCCGCATCTGACCAACAGCGCACCAGCACCAATTTGCTCAGGATCAACATTCAGCATAACATTAAACCCGGATGTTGCCGGGGGAAATTTCACATGGACGGCATCATCGTTACCTGTCGGATCAGTTACAGGGTACACCACCCCGCAAAGCACAAACACAACCACCATCAACGATATCCTGGTGAACAGCATCAATACTGTTGCCGCGGTTACGTATCATATAACTCCTCACGCCAATGGCTGTAGCGGCAGCGTTACTGATTTCAGCGTGAATGTCAATCCTGTTGCCGCCATTTCATGCCTGGCAGGCCAGTCAATTTGTTCGGGGACCTCATCGGCACCCGTTACGCTGACCTCCACGGTGGCCGGAACCAATTTCTCATGGTCGGCAACCTGCCTTGCCGGCAGTGTAAACCCCTGCCCGGTAACCCCCGGCACAGCGAACCCGGTTACGCCTGTTACGTTTATGAACGTGACGAACATCCAGCAAACGGTTACATATACAATTACTTCATCATTCCAGGGATGTCCGGGGACAACAACAACCCATGACGTCACCATTAATCCCAGTCCGACAGTGACCAACTGGCCCCTCGGTCAGACAATCTGTTCAGGTAATACAAGTTCCATGGTCGGCCTTACAGCAACAGTCGTGGGGACAACATTTACATGGACAGCCTCAACCGTTTCACCCATCTCCGGCTTTACCACTTCCGGCACCGACAACATTCCGGCGCAAACACTCTTTATTCCCGCCGGAAGTTCAGGATTTGTAACCTATCATATCATTCCGTCCTTCACCGGGGGAACCTCCTGCCCGGGAGCGCCGACCGAATATAAAATCAATGTAAACCCATTGCCGACGCCGGTAATCAGCGGCAGCACCCTGGTGTGCGAGCTTCAGCCGAATGTCACTTACACGACTCCATTGATCATCGGGCATTCCTACAACTGGACAGTGACCGGGGCCTCCGTGGTCGCCAATGCCAATACCAATGCCGTCACAGTTACCTGGGGTCCGTATACAGCATCTCCAGGAACAGTGACCGTGACCGAAACGATCGATGCGACAGGGTGCCCGAAAACGACGGCACCTTACTCAGTCACATTGCAGCAAAGGCCAGTTCCGTCACTGAACGGTCCTCTGGAAGTTTGTGATGGCGTGGCGGGAAAAGTTTATCAGACCGAAGCCGGGATGGCGAACTATTCGTGGACGATATCCGGGGGCAGCATCACATCCGGTGGAGGTGCGGGAAGCCCCACAGCCACGGTAACGTGGAATGTACCCGGTAACAAGTGGATCGAGGTCAACTATGTCAATGCCCTGGGCTGCCCGGGATTCCCTTCAAAGCAACTGCCGGTTACCGTTCACGTGTTGCCGAACACATTGATCACAGAAGGTTCCGGGCCAAACTGCGAGTCGGCATCACATATATACAGCGTTCCGGCTGATCCGCAGTGCACCTATGCCTGGACTGTTACACCTGCCGGGCGCGGGTTGATTTCCGGCGGTCAGGGAACCAGTACTGTCACGATCGACTGGCAAACCTTCGGGTCTGCCACCATTGCCGTGACCGGAACAAACACCACAACCACCTGTGTTTCATCCTCAACCCATTTGCTAACGGTTCACCCGAAACCACTTCCATCCTTCAGTGCCTGTTTCGAATTGCTCACCACGCCGGGCGCTAAGAAATTCACACTCAGGGGAGCAACACCCTATGTTGCCGGCCAGGGGGTTTATTCCGGGAACAGGGTCAGCCTCAATGCTGTTTCAGGGAATTACGAATTTGACCCCTTTGGTGCAAGTGCCGGCGCATACCCTGTAACATACACCTTTACAAACAATTACGGCTGTACTGCAGGTGCGGGCCCGGTAATGATCAATGTCCAGAATTCGTTCTTCAACTGCGGCGGCGACCTTACCGATATCCGCGACGGGAAAAAGTACCAGACTTCCATGGTCGGAGGCAGGTGCTGGATGACCCAGAACCTCGCCTATGGAACAACCCTGGACCCTCCATCACAGCCCCAGACCGACAACTGCGTAAATGAAAAATACTGTCTCCCCTCCGATCCGGCATGTTCCGGCTATGGCGCATTGTATCAATGGGATGAACTGATGCGGTACGGATCAACATCAGCAAACCAGGGGATCTGCCCGCCGGAATGGCACATTCCTTCCGAAACCGAATGGCAATTGCTGATCAATAACATCTCAGCAGGCGTTCCATCCCCGGCTGATGCCCTGGCAGCAGGGTTCCTGAAGGATCCCTTGCTGAATCCGGGTTTCTTCTCACTTTTTGAAGGGTTGTACTATCTCAACAACACATGGAGCTTTTCAACAGGTAATCTGACGGCAACCATGTACTGGACATCAACCATAAACTCGCAAAACCGACCACTTGCCCGTGGCGCGAATTTTTACAACCCCAGCGTTTCCAGGTACTGGAGCAGCAGGGAAAATTCATTTTCGGTGAGATGCCTGAAGGATCTGCCTTAATCGGAATACATAAAATATTCGGGCCTCTTTTGTTAGGGTGCAAAAAAAACTATAACTTTACATCGAATCTGTTACAGACCAATAAATTATTGATGACATGAGAATATACCATTCGCGTCAGTGGGGAATTATGTTCGTGAGGTTCTTCGTAGCTTCATTGGTTGTATTTTCCGGTTTCATTGCCACTATCTCGGCTCAGAATACAGATACCGTTAGCAACAATCTGCTTGTACCTGTCTGCGGACACGATCACAAAGGGGAAAACGGTGCCATCATCCATGTTTTCGTCCCTTCACCGCTTGCACAATACGCGTTACAAGATGCTTCCTCGGGTTATGGAGACAGCCAGTCACTCTCGTCATGTCCTAATTCTAATTTTTCCGTCGGACTGTTTACCAATTGGTCAGGATGCTATGGTCCGTGGGTTGCTACCGGGGGATCACCCTATAATCCTGCCTGCAACAACGCGAACATGCCGTGGTACAACACTCCAACCGGCGGACGTTTTTTAATCGAAAGCGCCGGATTTGACAATTGCATCCCTGCATTAAGCAAGGTATTTCCGGGAGAACTTCATTCGGCACTGATCGGAAACCGGCAATGTACCTCCACCGGCACCCCCGGGCAGAAAATCGATCAGTTAACCTATCCGATCACCTATGATCCAAATCACAGCTTTTTCACCTATCGATGTGCCGTTGTCCTTGCAGATCCATCGGCTGGCAATCATGAAACACCTGACAAGAGACCAAGGTTTACCATCCAGATAAAAGACCATCTGACCGGGGCGATCATTGACCCTGTTTGTGGTGCTTTTGACCTTTACCCCGGGGATGGAGTGACTGTATGGAACAGTCATGTCATCGGAACGCTGACTTTTTTATGGAAGGACTGGAGTGCCGTTGGAATTGATCTTTCCCAGTTAAGCAATGTTACTGCAGGTCAGCTTCTTGATGTAGTATTTATGGTTCATGGGTGCACGCCTGGGGGTCACACTGGCTATGCCTATATTTCCACTGTCTGTGAGCAGATGAACATCAGCATGTCTGGTTGCCTTGGATCCAATGTGGTTATTTTAACTGCGCCTCCGGGGTATGCAAACTACACATGGACAGGCCCCATTTGCCCGACATGCACGCCGGTTACGACTACCGGGCAGACACTTACAGTAATCAATGCCAATGCCGGGGATATTTACAGGCTGGATGTGGTTTCATTATACAATTATCCCAATTGCCAGGTTAAAAACATTTTCAACACCATTATCTTCACCGTCATCTCACCCGGGTTTGTTGCCAGTATTAATTGTGCCGGTAATCCAAGTTCATTCAATGATACATCCAAACTTACCCAGAACGCAATTGTCGGCCACAAATGGACGTACGGCGATGGGACTCCCGTTGATTCAACCGGGGTAAATCCGCGAAGTCATACGTTTGCGCTTCCCGGAACATACACTGTAACGCTTGTTACCTTCTCTACAGAAGGTTGTTCGGATACGATCTCACAGGATATTGTGGTCGGGAATGCGCCCGTAATAAGCAACCCGACCCAGCTTGACCGGACAATCTGCTCTGCCGACAGTGCGAAGATCACCCCCGTATTTGTTCCTGCAACTGCAAATTGCTCCTGGACGACCAGCATAATCAGTGGATCTGCCACAATCATTTCAATCCCGCCAAGCCACATAGCATCTGAAATTAACGACCAGATCATCAATACAGGAACCATCGATGCCGTGGTGCATTATACAATTACACCCCGGGTAGGAAGTCTTTGCCTTGGAACACCCGTTACCTGTAATGTTACAGTTCATCCGCATCCGTCAGTGATATGTGCTTCAACCCAGCCACCGGTATGTTCAGGCGCGCCCACACTTCCAACCGCATTAACATCCAATGTGTTAACCGGGGTAACATACACCTGGACCGCAGTGGCTTCCCCTGTCACCCTTACCGGTTTTGCAGCCACCGGGTCCAGTGCAACATCAATCCCATCCGAGACCATAACCAACCCCGGCACCACCCAGGGATCGGTAGTATATACGATCACAGCACATTATGGCACCTGCCCGGGAACGACGAACACGCATACCATTTTGATAAATCCCATTCCTCATCTGACAACAGCACCAATGCTCCCGGTTTGTTCGGGGTCCTATACCAACATCAACCTGCTTTCGGATGTAACAGCTACCACATTTACATGGACCGCATCCGTGATTGCCGGTTCCGTGACAGGCGCTACCAATTCAGCCGCACCCGGGATTCTCATCAACGACCAGCTTGTCAATACAGGTACGATCGATGGTGTAGTCCGCTATGTGATCATCCCGCATGCCAGCGGATGCAGCGGAATTTCCTACAACTATGATGTGACCGTTCACCCCGTGGCGCATCTGACCAATACGGCTCCGCCGTCGGTTTGCTCGGCATCTGCCTTTGATGCGACACTATTATCTGACGTGCTTGGAACAACATTCACCTGGACAGCATCCTGCATGCCATTGGGATCAGTGACAGGTTTTACAACACCACAGCTGACAGGGACCATAACCATCAGCGATATTCTTACCAACACAACCACCGAACCTGCTTCAGTTACCTATCACACCACCCCGACAGCCAACGGATGCATCGGCGTTCCTGCAAATCTTAGCGTAACAGTGAATCCGACAGCCGTCGTTACAAGTCCTTCAACGGCCAACTGGTGCAACAGCATTTCAAACACTTACAATATTACCAGCAGCAG
>JBAXDH010000113.1:0-12017 GCA_037141055.1 bacterium
AAAGTTTTTCCCACTACCAAAATCATCTCAAATCACTCGCCACTGTTGGTTTTTTCTGCAATCATATTCAAAGAACATCGAAACGGGAGTGCAAAAGTACAGATTAAAATTTAACTACCAAGACATTTTTTTCTTTATTTTCATTTTTCTTCAATTATTTTTAGGATTATTTCATAAAACTATAGTTTGTAGTTCGTTACATATTTCATTTTATTTGATTATTTTTGTAGTTCTTTCGATTTATATTGTTGAGACCTTGAAAACATGAAGAAAACTACTGTAAAACTAATCCTGACCGGCTTGTTTCTGTCCTTATATATAGGTTCTGTTATTGCGCAGGATTCCATTCCCTCACTTTCCTCAAAACCAAACCGCCCCGACAGTTTCTGGAAAAGGGTGAGGATCGGGGGTAACCTCGGGTTTCAGTTTGGCAATGTTACCGGCATCACCATATCCCCGGAAGTCAGCGTACGCGCTGTCGACCAGTTGTACGTCGGGTTGAGGCTCATTTACCAGTACTATAATTATAAGAACTACCTGGTCGATACGAAAACGCAGGAATATGTCGGATATGAATCCAGTGTATACGGAGGAGGGCTGTATCTGAGGTATTACCTAGCAAGCATCTTTGATAACTTCCTGGCCAACCTGTTTGCCCATGTTGAATATGAGGGTCAGTATTATACCAGGCCTTATGTGGAAGATCCTTATGGTGTAATTATAGATCCTTATACCGGGAGGACATTTTCACGGGGGAACCAGAGCATACAAATCAATAGCCTGTTTGTGGGCGGGGGATACAGGCAGCCTGTGAGCAACCGCGTTGCCATTGACTTTATGATACTGTTCAATCTGAATGATACGTATAATTCACCGTACTCAAATCCTATATTCAGACTGGGAGTTGGCGTGGGCCTCTAAAGCCAATGAAGAAATGAGAATAATGCAGGCAATGCAAACAATGCAAAAATGAAAATGGCGCCGGCATCTTACTAAATGGTGTTAATTTCCATGCAGTTCCTGCATTAAATGCATTGTTTGCATTGCCTGCATTTCTGCCTAAACTTCAGGAATGGTTCTCAGCACTTCGAGTGTAAGATCCCAGAACTTTGTTGTAGAAGCAATGTCCAGCCTTTCATCCGGCGAATGTGCGCCTTTGATGGTCGGGCCGAATGAGACCATGTCCATCCCGGGGTAAATCGCACCGATGAGGCCGCATTCGAGTCCCGCGTGGATGGCAAGTACTTTCGGTTCCACCTTAAACAGCCGCTTGTAGGCCTCAACACTGAGTTTTAGCAGTCCCGATTCCGGGTTTGGCTTCCAGCCCGGGTACCCTTCCGAATGAACCACATCGGCCTGCATGAGATAGAAAACACTTGCAACCATGTCGGCAATATCCTTTTTGGAAGATTCAACAGAACTCCGCTGGCTGGTGGTGATTACGATTTTTTTGTCAATGAACTTTACCGAAGCAAGGTTTGTAGAGGTTTCAACGAAATCGGGTATTTCGCGCGACATGGCGATTACGCCGTGGGGACATGCATAGAGCGCATCAAGGAGATCGGCCTGCAGCTCGCTGCTGAGGACGGAATCGGGCATTTCTGCCAGTTCCGGGGCAAAGTGTATGTCGGGTTCAGTAACGCGGTATTCCGCAATGATGTCATCGGAAAATGCACTGGCATATGCCAGCAGGGCTTTTTCATTGTCACGGTGGACCGTAATAACCGCAAACGCTTCCCGGGCCAGGGCATTGCGCAGGTTGCCGGCATTGAAGTCGGCCAGTGCGGTTTCAAAAGTTTCCCGTGCATTCCACAGAAAACGGTTCATCAGTTTTACGGCATTGCCCTGTCCCTTGTTGATATCGTCGCCGGAATGGCCACCTTTGAGACCTTTCAGGGTAAATTTGTATGCCACATGACCGGCAGGCACTTCTTCGGTTTCCAGCGGCGTGGTTGCCACGGTGTCCTTTCCGCCGGCACATCCGATAAAAAGCTGGCCCTCATCTTCAGAATCCAGGTTGATGAGGATCCTCCCGTCGAGTTGCCCGGGTTTAAGTGCAAACGCACCCGTAAGGCCGGTTTCTTCATCCATGGTAAAGAGCGCCTCCAGCGGACCGTGAAGTATCTCTGTTGATTCCAGTATCGCCAGTGCCGCTGCAATTCCGATCCCGTCGTCAGCTCCGAGGGTTGTTCCCTTTGCCTTTACCCAGTTTCCATCGACATACGGCATGATCGGGTCCATATCAAAATCATGGGCTGAATCCGAATTTTTCTCACAGACCATATCGAGGTGGCATTGAAGGATCACACCCCTTCGTTTTTCATAGCCGGGAGATGCCTTTTTCCTGACGATTACATTGCCGGCCTCATCAATGATGCATGAAAGGTTGCGCGCTTCCGCGAATTCCCGGATGTATGCGGCAATTTTTACCTCTTTTTTCGAAGGCCGGGGTATCTTGCTAATCTCCAGGAAATAATGCCAGAGACGGTTGGGTTGAAGGTTCTGAAGTTCGTAAGCCATGATTATGTGTTTTTCTTTTTAAATGTGTCGCCAAAAGTATCAATTTTAAGATTTACGAGAGATAATTTTCTATTTTTACGCTGAAATATATAAAACGATCATTTTGCGCTTCCATTTTCCACGTTTTGGATTTTTTCGCGGACTTGCATTCCGCTACAGTCTTTTTTTCCTGGTTGCGATCCTTTTGATTCTCTTCCTGCCCATGGTAATCGGGTACGGGACCTCCGGAGCACTGCTGTATATTAATGCTCAATGGCGTGCGACCATGCTTACCGAACAAACGATCACGCAGTTTGAGAAGGAGCTGCAGCCAACAGAACTTGTTCCGCAAACCCTCGTCCAGGCGATGGAAAATCCCACCATCAGTTACTCAGAAGTGCTGCGCCTTGCCCGCGATTTCGTTCAGCACGACCCGGTTGTTTTCGGGACGTGCCTGGCCCTGGAACCATACCAATATAAGAAAGACAGTTACTGGTGCGCACCGTATGCCTTTGAAAAAGGAGGCAAGTTCATTACTACAGTCCTGGGAGGCCCCGACTATGACTACTATAAGATGGACTGGTACCGCCTTCCCAAACTGCTCAATAAACCGGTCTGGACGGAGCCCTATTATGACAGAGGAGGCGGAGATACGCTGATGTGCACCTACTCCACCCCGATCTACCGGGTTATCCGGGGCAAGCGGACCTTTGCCGGCGTTCTAACCATGGATGTATCACTGTCAAACTTTGCACGGATTGTCAGGAAAGTCAGCATCTTCAAAACCGGTTACGGAGTACTACTCTCAAGGCAGGGGAAAATTATCGCCTCCCCAAAACCGGAGTGGAACAACCTGAACATGCTTGATATCATAAAGGCTGGGAAGGGATCAGAAACTCAGCGTGCAATCAGGGAAATGCTCGCCGGAAAATCCGGATTCAGATCGATGGACGGACTTGGATCCAAAAAGTTTCCAAGCTACCTGAGTTATGCTCCTGTGAAGCAGACGGGCTGGTCGTTCGGGATACTGTTCCCGGAGGATGAACTGATGGACACCATGATCAAGTATTTGAAGATTATGGGATGGATGTTCGGCATCAGCACCCTTATTTTACTGCTGACAACGATTTATATAACCAGGAGGATGACGCGCCCGATTGTTCGTCTGGTAGAGGCTACGAAAAAAATCGGGCAGGGCGATTTCAATGCACCATTGCCTGTAAGGAAATCCAGGGACGAAGTTGCCCAGCTTACCAATGCGTTTGCAGTAATGCAGGATGAACTTCGCACCTATATACGCCATCTTGAAGTAACCACTTCGGAAAAAGAAAAGATCGAAAGTGAGCTGAACGTTGCGCACAACATACAGATGGGTATGCTGCCGCGCGGTTTCCAGACTCCCGAGAACTGGGACCTGTTTGCCACACTTGATCCGGCGAAGGCCGTTGGCGGCGATCTTTACGATTTCTTTTATCTCGATCCGGATCATCTATGCATTGCCATTGGCGATGTGGCCGGGAAAGGTGTTCCGGCTTCCTTGTTTATGATGGTTACGCGCACTCTTCTCCGTGCGAAAACAGTCGCAGGCACACCGATACATATGGTAATGCAAAGCATCAACCATGAGTTGTGCCAGGATAATCCCAACCAGATGTTCGTGACATTTTTTGCAGGTGTGGTTGATTTAAGATCGGGAGAGATGGAATTCTGCAACGCCGGTCACAATTATCCTTATATTCTTGATGCAGGGGGAAGTACCCGCCAGCTCAAGGTCAGGAACGGACTCCCGTTCGGAATTTTCGAAACGGCTGAATATACGTCAGACCGGTTCTTTTTTAAACCCGGCGAAATCCTGGTGCTGACCACCGACGGGATCACGGAGGCACTCAATGCGTCCAATAATTTTTTCGGGGAAGCACAACTGGCGGCATCTCTGACCTCTTACGCGAACAGGAACACAAAAGCCCTAACTGAATTGCTGATCGGGGAGCTCAAGCGTTTTTCCATTGGTACCGAACAGGCCGACGATATCACTATCCTTGCCCTTCAGTATAAGACGCATGCCGGTTCGGGCGCAATGCCCGCATGCACGGTTCAGCTGGAATTGCAGAACCAGATCACCGAACTTGAAAAACTTGCCGGCAAGCTTGAAGAGTTGTCCGAAACCTGGAACATCCCCTTAAAAGCGGTGATGGAGATCAACCTGGTCCTGGAGGAACTCTTTACCAACATCGTGTTTTATGCATTCAATGACAAGGACCCTCATGTGATCCTGCTCGAATTCATTAAAACCGACGATCATCTGCTGGAAATGCGGATAATCGATGACGGTAAACCGTTCAACCTCCTTGAAAAGAAAATCGGTGATGTTTTCAACCAGTCACTTGGCGAAAGGCAAATCGGGGGACTGGGGATCCATTTTGCAAAAGAGATGATGAAAAGCATTGCATACGAGCGAACAGACAATAAAAATATTGTTATCCTTACTAAGAGTGTCTAACATTAATTTAAAGCAATATTATGGAAATTATTGAGCAACTGACTGATCAGTGCGTTGTCATGGAAATTACCGGCCGTCTGGATACGACCAACTATATAGGTTTGGAAAAAAAGATGATGGAACTGATTGACAGCGGCCGGGATAAGATCCTCGTCGAATGTTCCGGGATGGATTATATCAGCAGCAGCGGGTTGCGGATACTCCTGATGGCACTGAAAAAAATCACCCAGATGAAAGGGAAGTTTGTGTTGTGCGGGTTGCAGGAGAATATTCAGGAGATTTTTGAAATATCAGGATTCACGAGCATTTTTGAAATACACTCATCCCGCGAGGATGCCCTGAAGGTGTTCTGATGGTGCAATACATTCATTACACGGATCCGAATTCAGAGGAGATGGTAAGGGTGCTGGAGGAGATTCCGCGCACCCCGGGGATCTGTTTTTTTATGGACATCAACCGCTCGACGGACATCAAGTACCAGGGCGGACTGAAAGACTGGGGGCGAAAGCTGAACAACACCTTCAACAACCTGCTGTACGCAAACCATTTTCAGCAGCACGTTGTCAAAGGAATTGGTGATGAGATGATGCTTTTTATCCCTGACGAGGTTTTGAAGAGTAAATCATCCAACAATACTTGTTTTGCGTTGCTTGAGGATATCTATGCCGCCTTGTTCCTGATCAGGAATCATCCCGACCAGGAACTTTATCTCAACTGCAAGGTTGCCATCCACTACTGCACAGAGGTGCATAACATCACATTTTTCGAAGGGGCCAATGATTATTACGGCAGTGACATCGATCTCACGGCCAGGCTTATGTCCAAGAGCGTGGAGAGCAGGATCGTGCTGAGTGAAAAATTTTACATCAAGGTGATCAATGATCTTACGGACATGGGGCTGCCGCTTGAAACCGGATGCCTTTCGAGGGTCAGTGAGCGGCTCCTGGAAAATTTCAGGGGCGTGCCGGTGAGTACGGCATACAGGGTGCTGGATGTGATTTGAGTGGATTCGGGATACGGGATGCGGGATACGGGGAAGAGGAGAGTGATAATGATTTTTATGGTATACAGTTATGGATGTTATTGTTTACGGTATTTTGATTGTTACAGTTTTGGGCAGCGGATCCCTGATCTTTCTGTTCAATCCAGATGATCACCGGATATTGAAGTTCCTGCTGGCCTTCAGCGGAGCCTTCCTTATCGGGATTACATTTCTCAAACTGGTGCCGGAGGTTTTTTCAAATCCGACGGTTTTTACAGGTTTGTTTGTCCTGCTTGGTTTCCTGCTGCAGCTGTCGCTTGAATTAATCACTGAAGGTGCTGAGCACGGGCACCGGCATGCGCATTCTGATACGGAGAAGGCATCGCCGTTCCTTTTGCTTACAGGCATCTGTATTCATTCTTTCCTGGAGGGGATGCCCATTGTTCACGGTTTCGACGTGAAGTTGCAGCATACCCTGGTCATCGGCATTGTCATTCACAACATTCCGATCTCACTCACGCTGATGAGTCTTTATCTTCATTATGGGTGCTCAAAAACAAAGGCGCTGGTCTACCTTACAATTTTCGCCCTGATGACGCCACTGGGTTCAGTTTTCAGCAACCTGCTCGACTCTTCAGTGATTGCTTCCCTGGACAATTATTTCAGATATATCCTGGCTGTTGTGATCGGAATTTTTCTGCATGTTTCGACCTCTATTTTATTTGAAACGGAGGAGAATCACCGGTACAACCTGCAAAAATTCATCACCGTCTGCTTTGGCCTGGGTGTTGCGTTTATAATTTCGATCCTGTAGTCTTATTTTTCTTTGCATCATTCCAAAAAACAATTACCTTTGCACCCCCAAACATACATTGTACGATAAAATGCCCAGGTGGTGAAATTGGTAGACACGCTACTTTGAGGGGGTAGTGTCCTTAGGATGTGCAAGTTCGAGTCTTGTCCTGGGCACAGAAATGTGGAGATAAAAGCCCGTAGGTTAATCGCTTACGGGCTTTTTCTTTTTTTGTTGGTGCATGTAGAAGTGCATCCTTTTTCTGTCTCACTTCTCAGCATCAGCATCATTTGTTATACCCACCTCGTAATTTATTCAACCCCATTTGCCACAGAAACGTTGCGTCGGTTTACTGGCGTTAATGACGAACCATGCGCTTCGCAGGTTTAACTGAATTTTTCAGCTTTTGAAAAAAAATGGCAGTACTCAATAAAAAAAATGTAAAAAACGGATAATTCTTTTCTATATGTACTATATTTGTTATGTGAATTAAGTTTGCAGTTTAATATACCTAACAATAATATTTATTGGTTATTCGTTTATTCATATGAGAATGAATGTCAGCAGTATTTAGTCGTTGAATCTCAGAGAATCGATGAATTATCGTTTCTGAACAAACATTTTTTACCAAAGGGAGCATCCCGAAAATCCCTGGTAGAGTAGGGCGCGGTAGCTGAAAAGCGTATGAGTAGGCAGTAACAAATATTGTATTAAATATGAAAAAGGAAAAAACCGAGTTTAAGTTTAGTATAGCATTTGATGGAAAGCCTGAAAAGAAAATTGAACTTGAAGCGCTGTTGTTTCATTCAAACGGGCGGTTGCTCGAGCGAAAATCGGTCACTGAAGGTGTATTTTCCATGAGTTTGCCTTCTGAGGCTTTCAGGACTTCACGATTGTTTATTTGTCCTGTGAATCCAAAAAGCAACAACGAAGACATACAACTGGCTGATGTTCTGAGACGGAATCCTTATGAACCAATCATTCCGACAAAAATATCAGATATTATAAAATTAAATCCGATCCCGGAATTAATCTGGTGTCACTGGTTTTTTTGTCACTGTCATATTCATGGCCGGGTTTGGAACCATCGGTGCGACCCTCCATCCCTTGTCCCCCATGCACGCATACATATTTGTGAAGTTGATTCTGTTTTATACTGGATTCATCGGTTGCCGGAGATAGACATCTTTAAAATTCGTGATGACATCAGGCATCTAATTGCCATTCCTGAAATTGATCCCATTCCCGGTCCGGATCCTGGGCCGGAAAGGTATATTAAAAAAAGTGTCATCTCCGTTCTGGAAAAGAAAATAGAATTGCCGGATATTGAAGCGGTTAAACGGTTAAAAGACAATATGCCGTCGAAGAATCTGATGCAATTTTATTCAACCTCGGCTGCTCATGTAAG
Organism: bacterium; assembly: GCA_037141055.1. Classification (GTDB taxonomy): domain Bacteria; phylum Bacteroidota; class Bacteroidia; order Bacteroidales; family FEN-979; genus CAIVAT01. The sequence goes on from JBAXDH010000113.1 coordinate 8,183, forward strand.
AGAATATTTACTGGAAAACATCCATTATTTTCGTCCGCTGTTTTGTCATTTCCATTGGTGGTGGCTCAGATGCGATGAAATTGGCGTTGTTGAAACCAATGATTTCGGTGCCTTTGAAATGGATTACTGGTATTTCTGCTGGGACAAGCCAGATTTGTATTTCTGGGTAGAATATTGTATCAATGGCGTCTGGCAAACTGTTTACAGGCCTGATATTGGTTGCCATACCTGGTGGGAGTATAATTGCAATACAGAGATAAATATTTATTTAAATGATTCGCGAATACCCTGTTCCAGCAATAATAATGTTCCTGGAAAAGTTGTTGTGATAACGACAATCGGGAACAATGTAAATGTAAATCAGATATCACAAACTCCCGGTGTTGAGCGTGGACTGATGCCCGGCCGTGCACCATTTGGCGGAACATTGGAACCCCGCGCATTATTCGGTGATTTACTGGGGGCAGGTAATTTCTATTACCGCTGGTCCTATCGAAGGGAGGGGGAAGGCGAACTTGATTGGAAACGGCTAAATACCTCCGTTGGCCGGCATTACTGGAAACTGACGCCCGATGGTTCAGGCGGATGGATCTATAGTTTTCCAGTTCATCCTTTAGGTCCTCACAACGTGGGATCGGCACTCGATGTTTTTGAAGTTCAAAAAGCCCAATCTCCAATTAATACGCTATGGGCCATTACCGACAACAGGTATGATCTGCCTACGGCATTCTTCATGACATATCAATTAAATAACAGCAATGTTGCCATAGCCGCAGGGTTCTATGAATTGAAATTCGAATTGTTTGACAGCGTGGGTAATTTGGTTGATTTTACAGCTTCAGGAATCGATCTTCTGGTCATAGATAATATGATAAGCGCACCTTTCGGATCTCAAACGCTTACCACAGTGGCTCCTCCTCCAATAAACCGGATCGTGAACGGGTCCGGTCACTTGATTGGATATAAGTTGCTGATACGTGTAGACAACAATCCGGTTCAAGCATCCATCACACCAATTACTTCCGACGGGTCAGGATCATGCGGTACAGGCGTAAATTGCGGGTTTATCCCATTTCTGACATTAAATTCACCTGTCCATATCCAATACATTGCAAACCATCCCAATGACTTTGCAACTTTTGGATTTTCAGTCAACCGCGGATCATCAGGCCAGGTTCATTCTGCCAGCGGAAACCTCCTGGATCCCATTCCTTCGATTTCTACTTCTGGGGCGGCTCCCTTGCCTCCGGGTGTAACCGAAAACCCTGCTACTGATCAGTTTACATATGATCTTAAAACAGGTGATTTGTTGGGCCCCTGTTCTAAGGCTGCCTTTGGTTGCTGGCTGGGTGTTTACGGAACCGCCAATGATGGTTACGGACGGTTAGGTTACGACAACAGTGCTTCCCAGGCCTTTGCCCTGATAAGTCAGGGTGATTGCTCATAGTTAAGATGAAAGCAACCCCCGGCAGACTTCCATTTGCCGGGGGTTGTACTTTTTGTTTGTAATTATGTGAATCGTTTTTTAATAATATAAAAGTATCGGATTATACGACCTTCAACTTGAAGAATTCGTGATCCCTTACAATATGTATTTATGATTTTATGTGTGATTGGTCCGAATCCCCGGTGAGATTTGGATATTTTGCAACTGGAATCACCATCGACATTTTGATAAACAAGAATGATGATTTCAAGGATAATGATTTTAGCAAAGGTGTCGGCGCGGTTGTATTTATCTTTGTCGCAGCAATAAATGTCGCGACCGGGGCTGGCATTGGTGCATTGATCGAACGGTTGTCCAGAAAACAGATCGCAATTAAAGGCAGCCAGGAGTTGTTTGACGCTTCAAAAACAAGATTGACATACCATGCGTTAAATTATCTCCCCGGTGGGACCTTATGGCCAAAGAGCTTCTTTAAAGAATTGCCCGATACACTGGTTGACATCGACGGCAATGTATACAAACTTGTGGCTCTTGGCGGCCAGGTATGGATGGCGGAGGATATTAAAACAACGCATTATCGCGACGGGTCGAAAATATCGGATGGATATGATGACTTGCAGGGTGGCGAAAGTCAATTTAGCTGGTCTGCTGTCGCAGGCAAACGTCAAATTTGTCCGGCCGGATGGCATATCCCATCCCTGAAAGAGTTGGCCAGTTTGTTCGCGTCTCCCGAAATTGTTGGCAGTTTACCGGGAAAAACCGGAATCGGGGTTTACTGATGGGAACAGGATTTGCCAATGGTGGTCATCAACGGAACAGGATTCATTGATTGCGCAGAGTTTGTATTTCAATAACGAAACTGCCGGTATCAAGTTCAACAGTACTGAAAAGAATAGCAGATCATCTATAAGGTGTCTGCGGGATTAGAAGCAACCACGCCCGCACCGTTTAAACTATTGATTATTTTGCAGAAATATTTTGAGGCAAACTCAAAAATGGATATATTTGTATGAAATATCAGGCATTAACTATTAATATATCCTATAATGACTGAAATGTCAGACAAAGAATGGATGGCTGCAAGCGATACAGCGTTGATGGAAAACCTCGGTTCTTTTATTAAACATCACCGGCTTCAGCAAAACAAAACACAAGGCCGGCTTGCTGCAGAAGCCGGTATTGTGCGCTCTACATTAAGTTTATTCGAAAGAGGGCGGAATACCAGTTTACTTGTATTTATTCAGCTTTTGCGTGCATTAAAACTGCTGAACCTGCTGAATGAGTTCCAGGTTAAGCAGCAAATCAGCCCTCTTCAATTGGCAAGGCTCGAGCAGACGAAGAAAAGCAAGGCGCGACGTGCCGGCGCCGATGCAACGAGAACAACCGCCGAATCAGACTGGTAATCATGGAGACAGCCTTTATAAACATCTGGAACAGCCGCGCAGGCGCTGTTGCATGGGATGCCTCAACACGGTTGGGGACATTCGAATTTGAACCATCCTTTTTAAATAACGCGTGGGACCTGGCACCTTTGCAAATGCCCCTGTCGCAAGCCAGGAGACGCACGTTTAGCTTCCCTGAACTAAGAGACAGCAAGGCTTTTAAAGGATTGCCCGGACTGCTGGCCGATGCTTTGCCCGACAGGTATGCCAACGCCCTCATGAATGCATGGCTTTCGCGCAGGGGACGCCCGTCAAACAGTTTGAATCCTGTTGAAATGCTTTGCTTCATCGGCAAACGCGGCTTGGGTGCACTTGAATTTGAACCGGCGGTTCCCAGGGTGACCGATTCATCCACCAAAATTGAAATCAACGATCTTGTCAAGATTGCAAATGATATTTTTTCAGGCCGGCAGGATTTTTCGGCAAATTTATCTGACAGCGAAGAAAAAGCGCTGCTTGACATATTGAAAATCGGAACATCGGCCGGCGGTGCCAGAGCAAAAGCAGTCATTGCTTTTAATCCTGATACAAAAGAGGTGCGCAGTGGCCAGGTAATCGCCCCCAAAGGCTTTACACATTGGATTATCAAATTCGATGGCGTTACCGATAGCCAGTTTGGAGCGTCTGAGGGTTATGGCCGTGTAGAAATGGCTTATCACCAGATGGCAAAAGATGCCGGAATTGAAATGACAGAATGCATGCTCCTGGAAGAACGCGGAAGAGCGCATTTTATGACCCGCCGGTTCGACCGTGACCCGGGGAAGGGCAAAATACACATGCAGAGTTTTTATGCCATGCAACACTTCGATTTCAATGAAGTGACTTCATACAGCTACGAACAACTGTTTGAAACCATGCGTATGCTTGGGTTGCCTTATCCCCGTGCAGAACAATTATTCAGGCGCATGGTTTTTAACGTGGTTTCACGTAACTGCGACGACCACAC
>JBAXDH010000114.1:0-11630 GCA_037141055.1 bacterium
CTACAGTAACAAACATTACCAATGCAACAGCCACTTCCGGAGGAACAGTCACCTATGATGGAGGAGCAACTGTTACAGCAAGAGGAGTATGTTGGAGCACCAGTTATAATCCAACCATTACAGATGCTCATTCTATGGATGGTACCGGAACCGGCGGCTTTATCAGTCAGATGACCAGTCTTCAAGCCAATACGTTTTATCGTGTTCGTGCATACGCTACTAATAGTGCTGGTACATCTTACGGCACCCAGCAAACCTTTTCCACACTGGCAAATCCGGTATTGCCAACAGTATCAACTGCCCAGGCGATTAATATTGCCACCGCTACTGCAACCAGTGGAGGAACCGTAAGCTCTGACGGCGGGTCACCGGTAACGGTGCGTGGAGTATGTTACAGTACAAATCCTAATCCAACAACGGCCAATAGTAATACAATAGATGGCAGTGGGATGGGCATGTTTGTGAGCAATCTGACAGGGCTTTCACCAAATACCATTTACTATGTAAAAGCATATGCCACTAATGGTGTAGGGACCTCGTACGGAAATGAGATTTCGTTTACAACACTTTCTGCAGCTACACTGGCGACAGTGACAACCACTGCAGTCACCAACATCACCCAAACTACTGCGACCAGTGGGGGAAATGTTACTTCTGATGGTGGAGCCAGCGTGACAACCAGAGGTATTTGCTGGAGTACCAATCCTTTACCGACAATTGCCAATAGCCATACTTCTGATGGTAGTGGAACAGGTGTCTTTATAAGCAACCTCACTGCCCTTACTCAAAATACGCTTTATTATGTCAGGGCCTATGCCACTAATAGCGTTGGAACTTCTTATGGAAATGAAATATTTTTCACCACACTGACCTCAGCCTCTCTTCCTTCTGTCAACACAACGATTGCTTCAAATATTACCCAAACTTCTGCCACAAGCGGTGGCAATGTAACCTCCGACGGCGGCGCTGCAGTTACGGCCCGGGGTGTATGTTGGAGTATAACAGCAAATCCAACAACTATTAATAGCCATACCAATGATGGCACGGGAACGGGTTCATTTGTGAGTAATCTCTCAGGGCTTACTCCCGGCACATCATATTATTACCGAGCTTATGCAACCAACAGTGTTGGGACTACATATGGAATTGAAGTGATATTTACGACCCTTTCGATATGGACGTGTGGATCTTCTATCACAATAAATCATGTGACAGGACCTGTTGCACCAGTAAATAAAACAGTGACTTATGGCACTGTCACAAATATACCTGGAGAACTAACAAAATGCTGGATTACAAGTAACCTTGGAGCTGATCATCAGGCAACGGCTGTTGATGACGCCACAGAAGCATCAGCTGGCTGGTATTGGCAGTTTAATCGTAAACAAGGCTATAAGCATGATGGTCTTACAAGAACACCCAATACTTCATGGATAACCTCTATAAATGAAACTGGTGGATGGTCTGTTGCTAACGATCCTTGTGACTCAGAACTTGGTAGCGGTTGGCGAGTTCCAACCTATACTGAATGGACAAATATTGCTACAGGATGGTCAGACTGGAATGGCCCATGGAATTCTGTCTTAAAGTTACATGCAGCCGGGTACTTGTTAGACAGCAATGGTTCTTTAATCAACCGCGGGAGTATCGGCAATTACTGGAGTATTGGGGTTGCTAACAACTCCATGGCTTATTATTTGAATTTCGGAAGTGGTGGAAGCAGTTTGACTTACGGACCAAAAAGTTTCGGATTGTCATTGCGCTGTATTAAAGATTGAAGAGCACCCAGAAGCATAATAATCGACCGGGATGAATGATCCCCGTTAACGTTAATAAACTCGCTGTGATCATTATTGTGTGCTGATAAAAAGTGTCAAAATAAGGAATTAAACAAGTAGTACAGATTGACAGCATGCTTAAAATATTTGTAATAACCATTTTTCTTTGGACAGCACCCTTATTTCAACTATCGGCTCAAAACCGTGATATAACTATAAACATACACTTGCGTGGCGTTTACGAAAGCAAAATTAGCCTCTTGGCTCTGTCTGCCAATAAAACTTTCAAACCCATTATAGAGGTGCCCGGCATAAAAAATGGCGCCACCACTAAACTTCCCGTATCCAAGGAGTACCTTCCCGGAGAGTTTGTCATTCGCTTCGATTACAAAGATAAGGAGTCAAGTACACCTTATCCATCCGAAAAATATATTTTCATCAATGATCAGGATTTGGAACTTTGGGTAAGCCCAAAATATTGCAACAATACTGACAGCACCTGGTTTCAGAAAGGTGAGCAGGAAAACGCAACATTCTTGCAGTTTTCAAAAGAAAATGGCAGGAAAAAAGAGAAACTGGGGGTTCTGCAGAATTTCTTAATGAACTTCGACGATACCGGATCGACGTTTTTTCAGCAAGGCATTCAGGAATATGAACAGCGGCGGCAAGCCTACAACCAATGGCTGGTATCGAGAGTTAAACAAGACCAAGCGCTTTTTGTCAGCAATCTCTATCCATTTCAATATGTACCTCAGCTTCCTTGGAAAGGAACAGAAACAGATCGGATCAACAGCCTGATCAAGCATTATTTTGATGGCATGGACTTCATGAACCCGTTGATAACAAAAACATCCGATCTGAACAAATGGATGGACAGTTATGTAAACCTTTATGGCCAGCTGGCCACGACTGCAACCTTGCGGGATTCCCTGTTTCCTGAAGCTGGAAGAAATGCGATAGAGAAGGCCAAACAAGGTCACCCACTGGTATATGGCTGGATGGTGGATTACTTCTACAGGGGTTACGAAACTAATGGAATATCGGCAGGAATGAAAATCTTGGAACCATATATGAATGATTCAACCTGCCTTACCTCTAAAAGGCAGGAAATCGCCCGAAGGCTGAAAGGAATGGAGACATTGATGGCAGGAAGCATTGCTCCAAATATTGCATTAAAGGATGCTGATGGCAATCTGTTTGAACTGAAAAGTTTCAAAACAAATTGCAAATACACGCTGGTTTTATTCTGGTCTGCAGGGTGCAGTCATTGTGTGGAAACAGTCAATTCACTTTACCCCTGGCAGCAAAATGCAGACATACAGCAGAAATTAACTGTTGTTGCCATAAGCCTGGATGAAACAGAATTGGAAATAAAATCATACAGGCAAAAACTATCAGAGCTGAAGGGATGGAAACACCTGCACGATGCAGAAGGTGTCCGCAGCAAAGTCGCCGGCGATTACTTTGTATTGGCTACTCCGGTCATGGTTTTGCTCGATTCAAAAACAAAAAAGATTGTTGCCATGCCCGACACCCTACTTTCCCTTTTTCAATTGTTCTAACTACTTTTAATGGTTATGTTTGGTATTAGTTTTTCTATTCTGGCAGTCAGCTCAGTTTTTGCGAACAATGAACTAATAACAATATGATTTGACTAAAAAATATGAGCAAGTCAAAAAAAAATAAAATCATATACGACAGGGCTACGGCCATCAATGTTGTTTATGAAAATATTAGCCCTGAGTTAAAGGGGAAGTACACCAAAGACCAGATTCTGGAAATACTCGAAACAGAAGATAATTTTCAGAGTCAGTCGGACGAATCCTTCCAAAACAAGGAAGAATCTCCTAAGGAAGACTATTGGGAAACACTCGTTAATGATATTGTATTTGACCTTAATCTAAGGAATCTTCCAGTTACGAGAGAAGAGGTTGACGAAGTACTTGATGCTGAGATAATCTACCTCACCCAGATAGGGGCAATCGAGGCTCCAGAACCTGATGAGGAAATACGGGACTGGTGGAAAAGTTTAGACACTTCGTGGAAAAACATTTTCAAACAGAACTTCGATATTAACCACAACCCAACCGTTGACGAGATTAAGCAAATTCTTTTACTCAAAGCCATCAATTGCAGTGGAAAACGGATTTTAAGTCTTGAACCTCTGTTAAGACTGACAAATCTTGAAGTGCTTGACTGCAGTAAAACACAGGTTAGAAGCCTGGAAAAGATTTCGCATCTCAACTACCTAACAGAATTGAATTGCTCGTCCACATTGATAGATGACCTTTTACCCCTTCAGAACTTGCAGTCGCTGTCTTTCCTGAACATCAGTAATACAATAATTACAAATCTTGAACCACTCGGTATGTTGTCCAATCTACAATCTGTAAATTGTGATTATACACGTGTGACTAATATCGATCCGATCCTATTGGTCCCGAATATAAGTTATGACGGGACAATTGTTAACAATAAAATTATTGACACTTCAATACAGGATGAATTTTTCGAGGAAGCAGCCAGACTGATAGTTCAACATCAACATGGCTCTACATCACTGATACAAAGAAAATTGAAACTTGGATATAACCGGGCGGGGCGGATTATAGACCAAGTGGAAGGTGCAGGCATTATTGGTCCTTTTGAAGGATCGTCAGCCAGGGAAGTCAATGTTAAAGACCTAGGCACTTTAGAAAAGTTTTTCTCAAGTAGCTTAGCAAATTTTGCGGACTTTAAGCGAAAAGAGGAAATTGCCCATGCAAGAAACCAAAATGCAAACATAACAACTGACATGCCCAATAGTTCAACGACTCCTCCAAAGAATGATCCTACCGTTACAAAACAAGAAACGCATTCACAGCTGGATGCGGAGCAATCGGATTATGCCGCCTCTGATTCCGAATCAACCAAGACTTTACCTCGTTGGATATCTATAATCATGGTAGGGGCGATCATCATCGTGAGCATTCTTTTATACCAAAAATGTAAATGATATGGGATTTCGGTATTACAAAAGGGTCAATTACGGTAACGGCCTCGGCTTGAATCTTAGTAAATCCGGAGTTTCGCCGAGCATGCGGACAAAATGGGGTTCGTTTGGCTCGAAGAGTTACTCAATTAGATCAGGTATCCCTGGATTATCCTTCAGGGGAGGTAGTGGGAAAAATTCCGGACTTATTTGGTTGATCATCATGTTTATTTGGGGGGCAATTGTACTATTATACAATATGATCATCGGATTGGTAAATCTTGTTATCATTATCATTGGTTCCATTTTTGATGATGACGGCGGCATCAACTATACAAGCTTAATCATATTATTATCCAGTATTTTATTGATTTTACTTGTTTTATACTTCAATTTGCCTGGAAAGTAAGCGCTAAATAATGCGATGTATTGCCACAGTTCGTATTGTTATGGAAATCAAAAATAATCCTTTTGTCTATGACAACAGGAATAATACTATTGAAAAGATCATGGACATATTATTTCTGTCTTAGATAAATTTTGGATGGCAATACAGTCGGAAATATTAAGACTTATTAACTCCTTTATAATTATAAATCAGGGAGATAAGCAAATTATATGATTCAGCTATTTTTGATCTAACCTCTTTATCAAAAGTTATGGGGTCTTTTAAATTGATGGTTGCATCAAAGATCGCAGTTGTCAGGGAATCGACAAGGTTATCCATATTGTCTTTTATGGAGCGGCCTAAACCAGTGTCAACACCATAAAGCAAATCAACAAATGCTTTTCGATATTGGTGACTTTCCGATTTAATGAAAGCACTTAATTCTTGTCGATCATTTGGGGCAAGTGGGGAACCTGCAATTTTCCTTTCCAAGGTATCAAGAGCAGTAAAGAAGTTTTTGATACAGGCCAAGTTGGGTTGAAGGACTAATTCCTTAAACCATTGCAATTTTATATTTTGTTCATGTAATTGGCTTGCCTGTTGCTCGACCCTTCGATCTTTCCCCTTGGCATAATAAAAAACATACCCAGCCAAAAGAAGGTTAACGATTGCAATTACTACTTGAGCAATCTGGGAAATTTCCTTAAGACCGAATCCATGATCTTCGCCGACAAAAACCTGGAACATTTTAGGCTAACGCATTTTCTTCGGTAAGTATCCGATCAATCGACTCCTCTAAATCGCTATCAATTTTATAGGCGCCATCGTTGATAAACTTAATTTTTTGGCGAAAACCAATGTTTCCAAGCTTTCTTACTACGTTAAAGAGAAACTCTTCAAGAAAGGAAGGGTTGATTGAGGCAATAGTTTCGGGGATTACGATAGTAATAGAGTCAACTTTGGCCTCTTCCTCATCAATTTTCGACCGTTCCCTAACCTCCTGCCCCCTCTTCCTACCGATGAAAACATTTGCTTTAGGGGTCCTAAAATCCTGTAAATCTATTTTATATATCTTGGCTTCCATATTATTCACTATTTGTATTAGCATATTTAATCAAAATTCGTGCCGAAATCAATACACCAGGAAAATAATGAGGTGCAAAGGTAACATATTTTTTATCAGGCTCATCCGAAATTTTTTCGGAATCATTAAAGGTTATTCGTTTGAACTTTCTTCCATTTTCTATTGTCGTCAAAATCGGGTAACTTCCATTAAAAATTATTCTCGTATTACCTGAAACGAGGACCATCTGAGAAATATTGTCCCTATCAAGGTTTCCTTTGAGTTTAAAAAAATTCTCAATGTATTGAATACAACCGCTACCCCTTCTCCTCGGTAAACTTGTCACTCCCTGTTGTAACGCATAGAGTGTCCAAAGAGTATCCTCTTCGAAAGTTGCTGGTCTGAAAAAGCCTGCTGATGTGTATGATTCAGAAAGGTCTTCCATCTGTTGCACCACTTTTTTATTTGGACATTCGGGACTTTTAAATTTTTGATAAATTGTCTCGCCAAAGTTTAATATTGAAAAATTGAAAATGCCAAAATGATCATCTGAATCAATTTTATCCTGGAAAAACCCAATGGCATATCTATATTTAGACGTGCCATGCTCCTCAGCATTAGTTATTGTTTCACCTAAAACTTTGTACAAGCTATCTTCAGCCTCAGCCGTCAGTGATCGGTTTAGCCTATTGAGACAACGTTTAACGTATTCCACAATTTTTGTTGAATGAACTTCACATTTGCTATCCCGATCGGGATCTTCACGATTGCCTAACAATACAGGTAGAGCCTCAACATCAGGGAAATTGATCGAGATACCAACAATATTTCTATATGCACCAATTGAAAATAAAACACGTTTAATATGTTCATCCTCATAATTTTTAGGCTCTATGCTCAATGTTCCGACAGAATATCCAAGCGATCGACATCTTTTATAATATTGAATAAAATCAGCTAACATTATATCCATACAAAGTGAAGCATCGACGTCTATCCTTTTACAATTTTTATAGTCAAGCACCACTTCCGCAGCCTTTTCTCTTTGTAATATAACCAGCAACCGCTTTAAAAATTCAAAACTCTCCGAAAAATTATCAATTAAGGAAAATGTCTCGGGGACAAGGAAATAACCATCATCCAGTTTTTTGTATCCATTACCCGAAAAAACTTTTGGAATTGATAAAAGATATCGAACCACACTTGGATATTCAGGTTTCGGCGGTAAACTTTTTGGGTGACTAAAGGGACTTCTATAACGTTTCCTATTGCCCGGCCCTGTTATATTTTTGAGCTTATTTACATCACTGAAAAATTTATTAAGACCCGCCTGCCGTTTTTTAAATTTAGATTTTCTCCGGACAGATTTTAAATAACCCCTCCAACCTTTCAACATATCTAACCGAGTCACCTTGCTCTTTTTCATTCAAAACTATATAATTGCCTGATAATCATTACACAGTCAATGATTAATAATTTATCTCCATTAACATTATCAGTCTTCACGTTTCACGCCGCCCCCACCGCATACAAGTGCTTCTGAAACGACAGAAACGTTGACCTGATCATCTCCACTCCACCCAGATGTTCAGTAGCATCGCTGATGGCATGATACTTCAACATGAGCAGACTCGGTAGTTTTTCCTGATCCAACTGCTCAACACCCGACTCAATATACTTGGACAGCACGAAGTCCAGAAACTCCTTATGTTTATCATCCAGACCGAAGAAAATCATCTCCTTCGCCTTGCCAACCCGATTGAGCCGTGTGATCTTTGGTCTGGCAAAGGATACATACTCCAGCACATCGAACAGATCGCAGTCTTCGGCATTGATCAATCTCTGCATGACTGACAGTTCTTCTTTTCCGAATCCGATCCCAGCAATCTTCTCAAGGAAAACTCTGCGTGTAATCGGATCACTCCAGATGGCTCGCAGTTCTTCCTCGTTTTTGAAGAAGTCTGGCAACACACCGTACAAATTCTGGAAGAACTCCTCCGCCGATACAGGCTTACCATCGGCACTCCAGTAGGATGTTGAAACCATGTGCTGGATTTCACGCTCTTTGCCGTCACGCAGCTTGATCTTTATCTTCTTGTTGCCTTCGGGTGGCTCTTTCGGCAATGGGGTATGATCTCTGGGCGGTTTAGGGTCAGTTGTCCCTCCTGTAGGTACTTCAAATTGATCAGGTTCCCCATCCCATTCAGGATCGGCAAAATGATGGTAAGCATCCACAAAATCATAAATCGTAAAAAATTCCTTGCCGTCAAACAGCCTTGTACCACGCCCGATGATCTGTTTAAATTCGATCATGCTGTTGATGGGACGCATCAGGATAATGTTTCGGATGTTGCGTGCATCAACGCCAGTGGATAGCTTTTGTGACGTTGTGAGGATCGTGGGGATGGATTTCTCGTTATCCTGAAATTCTCTCAGGTACTGTTCCCCCAGCGCACCATCATTGGCTGTTACTCTCACGCAATAGTTCGGCTCTTTGCTTTTCTTGATCTGGTTGACCAAATCCCTCACCGCTGCGGCATGATCCTGGGTGGCACAGAACACGATGGACTTTTCATTCTGGTTGATCTCCTTCATGAAAATGTCAACCCGCTTCGCTTCCCTTGCCTTGATCTCAATGATCCTGTTGAAGTCGGATTCCTGATATAATTTACCCTCCTCCACCATGCCCTCAATCACGTCATCGTCCGAAGTGTACAAATAGTCATCCAATGTGGTTTTAATGCGTTTTACCTTGAAGGGGGTAAGGAATCCGTCGTTAATTCCCTCCTTCAGGGAGTAGACGTACACAGGATCGCCGAAGTATCGGTAGGTGTCAACGTTGTCTTTGCGCTTGGGCGTGGCAGTCAACCCCAATTGCACTGCAGGAGCAAAATATTCCATGATTGCCCGCCAGTTGCTCTCATCATTCGCACCGCCACGGTGACATTCATCAATGATAATGAAATCGAAGAAGTCAGGCGGATACTCGCCGAAGTAGGGAGTATTTTCTGGTCCACACATAAATGTCTGGAAGATCGTAAAGAAGATACTGCCATTGGTTGGCACACCGCCTTTTTTGCTGATCTCTTTTGGGCTGATGCGGACAAGCGCATCTTCAGGGAATGCGGAGAATGCGTTGAATGCCTGATCGGCAAGAATGTTTCGGTCTGCCAGAAACAATATCTGCGGTCTGCGTGATCCGTCACGCCTGAGATTCCAACGGGATTGGAACAGTTTCCATGCGATCTGGAATGCGATAAAGGTCTTGCCTGTACCTGTAGCCAGTGTGAGCAGGATGCGCTGTTTCTCTTCGGCAATGGCTGCCATGACATTATTAACGGCGATCTCCTGATAAAACCGTACATCCTTGGTGCCTCCAATATCTTCAAATGGGATGTTGTTGAATTTATCCCGCCAGAGGTTCTGCGTTTCAAAAGTCTTATTCCATAGTTCATCGGGGGTTGGGAAGCTGGCTACAACACCTTCCTTGCCGCTGGTCATGCTTATCTGGTAGATTTCCCTGCCGTTGGCGGCGAAGGTGGTATCCAGATGCAGTTTCTCTGCGTAATTCTTTGCCTGTGCAACACCTTCACCAACTGTCCGCTCATTGCTTTTGGCTTCGATGGCAGCGAGCTTGCGCCCATGATACACAAGCACATAATCTGCGATCAATGGCTTGCCACGTCCACCACCTGTCTGAATCTTACCCGCCGTGATATGATATTCCCGCATTATGCGTGAGCCTTCCACCACACCCCAGCCACTTTGCCGTAGCTGTGGATCGATCAGTTCTGCACGGGTTTCGGCTTCGTTCATGGTTAGTTGGTGTTTAGTTCGCCAGCAAAGGCTTTTTCGAGGATGGATTTTTTTAGTTCGTCCAGATCGGTAAGTTTCTGTTGGTAGATGGCTTTAAGTTTTTTGATGTCAAAGGATAAGGCATCGAGTTTTTGAACGATGGAAAGTTGTGTTGAAAGTGACGGAAGTAAGATCGGAAAATCCCTGAGATAACCCAGTCCAACAAACCTTTGAGTCGTACCTTTTGCTTCCATCGTCATCTTCTCAATAACATGTTTTGAGTCCAAGTAATATTTTAAAAAATAGCTCGATTGGTGTTTGGGGATTTTAAATAAAGCTACGTTCTTAATTGCAAAATCTGGGTCAATGTCTATTACAACAGGGTTTCCAATTGTTCCAATCATTGCAAATAAAATATCCCCTTTATGTACCTTACTTCGCTGATTAATTTGAATAAAATCCTTTTCTGATATGTACTGAACATTATCATAGTTCAATTCATCCCTTTTGAGATTTTTTGATGTTATTAAAGGAAATCCCTCCGACTGAAATTTTGGCGAATCATGAGTGCCGTCTCTCACATCGTAAACTTCGCCCAACTTTTTTGCTTCCCACCCATTGCTCCGATTCGCAAACACACTTTGCAAAGATGTTTCAAAAACCTGCTGTGCATTAGCAAGGTTCTTTTCGGCATTCTTTTTGGCTTTGGCAATGGCGGCAAAGGCTTCATCCAAGATGGCGACGATGCGCTGTTGTTCTGGGAGGGGAGGGATAGGAAGCTTTAGATTTATTATAAATTCAAGTTTAACACCTTGTACAGTAGCTCCCGTACCATTCTCAATTATTTTCGGCGAAATCAATTTTAGCCAGTGGAATAAGAACAATGGAGTAACTGATTTGGAATTCTTTGGAATAATCCCTTTTAAATCTTGATTAATTGCGGTATCATTTTCGATTATGCAAACTTTGCCAAGCCCAACTCTCGTTGCAATTACTACATTACCTTTGGGTATAAGATGCGTTGCACTACTGTTAATTGCTTCCTGTGAAATTGTGCATTCGGTATCATTCAACACATCCCCAGTCATATCTCTGACGGTCGCCCATAAAACATTACCTTTATAGAAGTTAGCATTGGCTTTTGAAGGAGTTCCACCACCAATAATATTACAAACCTCTCCCAACCGTTTCATTTCCCACCCCTGCTTCATACCAACCCCCTGATCTTGTTTAATATCTCAGCACTCTCCTGATCCAGAGCCAACATCTCATCAAGGATCGCCTTTGGATCACGCAGTGCAGCTTCTTCCTTTTTATTGGGATTCTTTGCTGACAGATCATACGTATTAGCATCTACGCTGGTCACATCCACCGACCATGAGTTCAGTGAATCCGCCTTTATTTTTTGCAATGACACAAACTCCGCCAGATCATTTTCGTTGAGCGGGTTGGTCTTGCCAAGGTTACGATCCAGATTGAGCTGATAGAACCATACCTTGCGGGTTGGCGCCCCCTTTTCAAAGAACAATACCACCGTCTTCACTCCAGCTCCTGTGAAGGTACCTCCAGGCAAATCAAGCACCGTATGCAGGTTGCAACTATCCAAAAGCAGCTTGCGCAGACTCACCGACGCAT